>JAJZCM010000024.1 GCA_021846045.1 bacterium
GAAATACTGTCGGACTCATTAAAAATGATTATACAACAATTGGGAAATTCGGGACTGCCATGATTTTTCAAAACTCACGGGCGCGGGCCTAAAATCTTTCCCGGAGACGACCGCGCACGCTCTCGCTTTGCGAGCAAGGAATGCGGAGGAATAATTCAGCGGCGGTGTTCGCTAAGGAACTCAAGGAGTTTCGGCTTAAAAGAGGAGCCAAATCGAGTAAAGGCCGAGAGGTGACCCCCGCCGGGAACAATCCAGAGAGTCTTCGGCTGCGGGAGTTCTTCAAACAGCCTTTTCTCCAATCGGAAGGGGACAATCGCGTCTTTGGAGGAGGCGATGACGAGAATCGGAATGTGAGGCAATCGGCGCGCGTAGCGGACGGGCGCATAGCGGTCGGAGATCAAAAGACGCGCAAGCGGCCACTTCAACAGCCAGGTGATCCATGAGCGGCTTAACACGTCCTCGGCCATATCGCGATAAGAGTCAAAAGAGTTTTCGAGGATCAAGGCTTTGATGCGCGGGTTTTGGGTGAAATGCCCCAAGGCCAGGGAAGCGATGCTGATGGCGCCGCCTAGGCTTTGCCCCCAGATAAAAACGCTGGAAGGCCAATCACGCCTCTCTAAAGCGTAATTAATGGCGGCTTCCCCGTCTTCAATGGCGCCTTTGACCGAGGGCTTTCCATCCGAGGCGCCATATCCACGGTAATCGAAAATGAACACGTCGTAACCTTGGGCGGGCAGCCAATAAGAAAACATAAAATGAGAGGTCATATTCTCGCCATTGCCGTGAAATTGGACCAGAATTCCCTTGGGCGTGGCTTGGGGCGTTTTCATGAGGAGTCCGGTGATTAAGACGCCGTCCTTAGAGGAAAACTTAAACCACTCGGATTTGATCCCCAGGGCTTCCGGGCGGTGGTAGAGATTGCGGGTTGGAAAAAAGAAATCGTGCGTGCATCCGGATAAAACTGGAAAACAGAAAAAAAATACGAGAGTGAAACGACGAAGCAAGATTTCTTCCTAGGCCTAACCGCGGGCTCTTTTTCTTTTCTTGGTTCGGTGATAGAGGCGGGATTGCCGATGTCTTCGGCGGGCCAATCTACGTACGCGGGCGCGCCGTCGTATTCCCGGCTGAATAAGAATGATGCGCCCAGGTTTAAGGGTTCGCACGCTGCGGATGTGGTTGATTCTAATGAGGCTTGAAATGGTGGTGTGATAGCGGCGCGCGATTTTGCCGAGAATGTCTCCTCGTCTTATGCGGTAGCGAAGCATGGTCGGTCCGGGATTCCAGTCCTTGACTTGGGCTAGGGCCGTCTCAAAATTTTTAGCTTCGCCTTTTGGAACATTGAGCGCAAACCCCGCTTTGTGTTCCGGCGTGCACCAGGCGCGAAGCTCAGGGTTTAATTGGCGCAAAGCGCTTTCGGTGGTTTCTGCGCAACGCGCGGCTATTCCCAAATCAAGGGCGTGCGGAAGGGTCACGGTGTCGTAGGGTTCTGGAGAGGCGTAATGGGGGTGAAAGCCGTATTTTTCAGGATTTTCTCCAATCAAGACGCAGGCCTCGAATTTTGGGACGTAAAAATTCGTTTGGGTCGGCAAGGCTCCACGCGAAGAGAGGGAGCCAAAATTTAAGGAGCGACTCATTTTCATTTCGTAGCCCAAGCCGCCTTCTCCCCGGTTATAAGCGGCCAAGGCTAAAGCCCAATCGCCGAACCAGCGGTGGAGATCCGAAAGATAATGAATAGCGGCCATGGTCTCTTTCTCGGGTTCGTAGCGTTCATCTTCCCAGTAAGTGACTTTAAGGCCGTATTTGACCGCGGTTCCCGGCATGAATTGCCACAGGCCCGCCGCGCCCGAGCGGCTTAAGGCGTCGTCTTTAAATTCGCTTTCCGCCATGACCAAATAAAACAACTCAGGCGGCAGGCCTTTTCTCTTGAGCGAAGACATGATCATGTCCCGGTACATTCCGGATTTCGATAAAGCCGCTTCCGTTGCCTTGGGACGACGCAGGTAGAGCTGAATCATCTGCTGAACTTTCGGGTCGTTGGGGTTGATGGCGATATGCTCGGTTGCGGATGTTATTGAAACGCGTATTTTTTTCAGCATGTCGTCAAAATCGGGGGCGAGAACTTTGGGAAGCATGGGATCGTGAAAGCGGGAAATGACGATGCTGAAGGCGTCCGCCATTTTTTCTCGTCCGGCGCTGTCTTGTCCGCTTTTAAAATCGGCCAGCCCTTCTTGGTAATCCGCTTTTGCCTGGGAGACTCCGTCTAAGGGAATTGTAGACACCTGCGGAACTTGTCCTTGCGCGGTTGTCGAGGAAAGGGCGGGAGTTCGGAGAACGGCGGTGGATGAGGTTGGGACAATGCCGACCTTATGGTTATGGGGAAAGGCGTTAGGGGGCGCAGCGGCTTTGGAAACGGAAATCGTTGAGGTTGATGCTGAGACCGCGAGCGGAGGACGAGTGGCGGCGGTTGGTGTCGAGAGTTTGACTCCTTGCGCAAATGCGCAAAGCGGAGTTAGTAATAAGGAAAGAACAGAGATTGTCGGTTTCATGGGATTGTCCTTTATTCTATCAAACCAGGGACTCAATAATAAATTAAAAAATTGCGCGCAAATCGAACAGACCGAAAATTTCCCTTGACAACAGCGGGGGGGGGGGTAGTAACGACGGCTCTAACACCAGTAGCAACATCGCCGGCGGCAACGGCGCTGGCGGTGAAGTGGAAATCGATACTCCTTAAGCGATTCGCGCGGTGGGAGGTAAAAGGGGACAGTCCCCTTTTACGCCCTTTTTCATTCGTGTTGCATAATTTCGGCAAGATTTGTTGGCGGTTCCAACCAATCAAGCTATTCCTAATGTTTGGAAAGCTTCTCCAGTAACCCTGCCAGCTCTGTCTTGGAGACTTTTTTTGTTCCCGCACCAATCATGGCGTCATATAGTTTGCCCTTGGGATCGCCGATGGTCATGTTGTTCATCTCTAAAAAGATGAGCGCAGACGCCAACGCCGCGCGTTTATTACCATCCACAAACGCCTGATTTTCGGCGATGTGAAAGGCGTAGGCGGCGGCCATCTCAAACAAGGTCGAATGGAAGTATTCGCCTCCGAGGCCAGCTTGCGGCATGGCAAGAGCTGATTCCAGGAGAGCAATGTCTCTGATGCCATCGCGACCGCCATATCGCTCGATCTGATCCCGATGGATTTCCAAAACCTCGGCCAACGTGAGAAAAGTCGGCTCGCTCATTGAGCGAGTTTGGCGAATGTCTTTTCGTGCCTAGCGATGACCTTGGACAGCGCAGATTTAAACCGTTTTTCCCTGGCCGGGTCCACCACCGGGGAAATGATCAGATTCTTGCCGTCCGTAACGACCTCAAGCGGCGTCTTCATGTCTATTTTAAGAAGCTCCATAATAGGCTTATCGATAACCAAGGCGGCGCTGTTTCCGTGAGTCGTCAAGTATTTGACCATGGCCCTCCCCTGTTGATAATACAATGTTATTATAATGTATACACCTATTTTCGTCAAGGGGTAGAATTATCCAAGTCATGTCAAGTAAAGTTCGGACTTTTGGGAGCACCTCAAGTCATCCGGCAAGAATTTCCGAAAGACGATATGATGTACGAACTCCATCTGATGAGAGTGTGCATGTCGATCCGAGATGGACACGTCGGCATAGACGAAGCAATCCGTTCGGAAACAGCCAGTCTGAAGGCATGAAAAGAAGGACTCAATAATAAATTAAAAAATTCAAGCCCGCTTGTTTGTCGGGGCCGTTTCTCTCGGCTTTGAGCCGAAGGGAAATGGCGCGCGTCAAATCATATTGGCTTTCGATTTTCGCTCCGATATCGGCCCGCGTGTCGCCCAAAAAATATCCGAAGCCAAATCCCTCCAGGCGCAGGCGCCATTGGGTCGTCAAATCGGCCACCGTTCCTATTTTCCCGCCGCCGCCCAAGCGGTAGTAATTCCTGAAAATTTGTCCCGCGCCCGCGTCGGCATCCACGAGAACATAGTTGATTTGGCGCCAAGGAACCAGCGGCATATCAAAAGAAGCTCCGCCGCCGGCCCGGAAGCCGAAATAGTTCGCATTCCAAGGATCTTTAGGGGCGAGTTCGTCCGCTGTTTTTAAGCCGAAGCTGAAATTCCAAGAAGGTTTTCGCGCGATGGTGTCAAACGGCGGAACGGCGAGTATTCTCACGAGATCGAGATTGTGCAGATAGACGTGCCCGGTCTTAAGATCGCGGCGGACATCGAGATTCATCATCGCCAATTCACCGTCCGGATTGTATCCCGCGGGGGGATCAAGAAGATCATGAAGCCCGGGACGCCAATCAAATTCGGTGAAATCGCTGCTTCCGGCGCTTTGGCCCATACTGATCCTGGCGCTGGGGTGTCCCTCTTCCGGCGGCGTCGGCGCGGGAATTTTAGGTTCTTGGGGCGGAATTCCAAGACCTGCGCGCGCGGCAAGAATCCGGTAGCGTTCCTGGGAGGAAACAGCCTCCTTCTTTTTTCGATAGTCGGACTGATATTGCAAGTCCTCGGCGGCGATATCAAGAATAAGGGCTTGGCGGCTTTTGGGGAGGGATTTTATTTTTTGAAATGCCGTGTCGGGCGATTTAATAAAGAGCGGGATGATTTTTTTCTCAGCATGATTTAGAAGTTTAAATTGGCGCATGGCCCTTGTCAAAAGGGCCGGGCGGTAGCGTTCGCTTTGGACGAGCCCCGCTTTTTTGACGGCGCGGATGGTGTCGGCCGGAATCACATACAGCGGCCAATGGTCGATGAGATGCACGCGAGGATCGGCGACCTCGATAAGTTTGAGCAGCTGATAGGAACAGTTCTTGTTGAAAAAATAGTAAGGGAAGCTGACATGGTTAAGTTCCCAAAGATGCGTGAGTAGAAGATCGATAGTGGAAGAGTCGAGGTTTAGTTTGTATTCCCAAATGTCACGGCTTTCAAAATCATTATATTCCTCTACTTTCCGCGCGTAGGGGAGAACGGAATAATAACCGGGAAATAAACCAAGAAGCCCTTTAGCCGCGTAGGAAAATCCGTTTTCCGGGCCGGTCGCCGCGGCAAAGTTGAGCGTGGGGTCAAGCAGGTCGCTAGAACTCCCGTGATTTTCCTGGTTTAGGCGCAGGAATGTGTGGCCGTAGAGCGAAGCGGGGTTTCCCATATAAGCCGAAGCGAAAATCAGGCTTACCGATGGAGCGAAGATCTCTTTTTTCCAGGCCTCAAAAGCGGGACAAGAGGGGGCGGCGGTTTTGAGCGCGAGTTTTGATTTGATCCAAGCGTAGCGGGCCGGAAATCGGCAGGCGTTTTTTTCGCGCTTTTGAATGTCGGGGCCAAACATCTCCCGAATGTCCGCCTCAATCTCCTTTTGAGGGCTTCTCCGCCCTTGGGGAGAAAGAAAAAAGTTCGAGCTGGACGCTTCGCTTTCAAGGCCGAAGGGGCCGGGGCTGTAATGAAGCAAAAGCCTCCACTCTCGGCGTTGGGAAAGCTTTTCTTTCCGGGCTTTTTGAATCAAATCCGCCAATGAGTTGCGGGCGTGAAGCGGCGGGGCAAGCAGAAACAACGCTGCGGCGATAAAAAGAAAGGACGGCGGAATCTTTTCTCTCCGCCGTCCCCTGATCTCGATTTGAAATCTCGCCTAGATGAGCGAACAGGACAACGACATGTTGGGGTCGCGCGCGAGGGCTTTTCTTAAACCCTTGATCACCTGGGAGGGAACGGCCTTGGGCCCGCCGGTGATTGATGAGTAATGAGTTTGCGCGAAATGGGCGAAGGCCCCTTGGGAGCTTTTGGAGCAACCCATGAGTTTGGAAAGGGTGGAAACATATTCCCCGCCGCCGGAAGCCATTTCTCGATTAACATTTCTCCAATTTTGGACAACGAAGGCATCTTGTTTTTTTTCAGCTCTTTGGGCTTGGGTCATTTTAGAAATGCCGCCCCCAGCGCATCCAAGCGTTCCTGAGGTGATGCCAAACGTTTGGTTTCCGAAGGTTCCATTCGTGGTTGCTGCTAATACTTGTGGCGCCGCAGAATTATTGTCTTTGAAAATAAGATTTCCTACCCCGCATCCCGCATCATTTTGAGTTCCGGCATAAACCATGCCGGATACAAACGCCACCGCCACGAACGCGAACATCACTTTTTTGATCATGGATTCTCCTTTATTTTATTTTTCTTGAGGCCTTGGCGCTGGCAATGCCAATGACCCACACTGGAAAGGTATGAATTTATTACCCAAGTGTCAATTTTTTTTGTAACTACTCGCGTCACCCCGACGAAAGTCGGGGTCCAGAACAACGATCTTCTGGATTCCGGCTTTCGCCGGAATGACGAACCTGAGCAGTTGCTTTTTTATTTCCGACTCACAACGCTAGATGAGCGAACAAGACAACGACATGTTGGGGTCGCGCGCGAGGGCTTTTCTTAAACCCTTGATCACCTGGGAGGGAACGGCCTTGGGCCCGCCGGTGATTGATGAGTAATGAGTTTGCGTGAAATGGGCGAAGGCCCCTTGGGATTTTTTGGAGCAGCCCATGAGTTTGGAAAGGGTGGAAACATATTCCCCGCCGCCGGAAGCCATTTGACGATTGAGGTCGCGCCAGTTTTGTGTTGCGAAACGTTCCTGCCGCCATTCGGCGCGGGCGCTTTTGCTGTCGCCATTGGCCGCAGTGCAGATGGAGGTTCCCGTGGTAATCGCGGAACTTTCGGAGCTTTCCAGCAACAAGCTCATGCTATTTGCCGTTCCTGGGACATTATTTTGGTTGAAAAGCAAACTTTCATGTTCGCATCCCGCGTTATTTTTATCCCCGGCGTAAACCATTTTAGACACAAACGCCGCCGCCAGCACAAATATTATTTTCTTAGTCACAGATTCTCCCTTTTTTATTTTTTGTCGGGGCCTTTTCACGGGAAATACCAATGGCCCACACTGGGAAGGTATGAATTTATTACCCGAGTGTCAATTTTTTTGCCTTACTAGGTATGGCTTTGATATAATAACACGGGTCATCAATGGGTTCCTGCCTATTCTGTAAGATAGCCGCGAAAGAGATTTCTTCGCAGCTTGTTTTTGAAGATGAGCGGACTCTTGTATTTAAAGATGTTAATCCCAAGGCTCCGACGCATGTTTTAGTCGTTCCTAAAAAACATATCGCGCGCCTGTCGGATTCGATGGATGAAGACAAAGATTTATTAGGGCATTTGCAAAGAGTGGCGGCTCAAGTTGCCGCTTCCCTGGGATTGGATTCGTTTCGATTGGTGACTAACAACGGACGCGGGGCTGGCCAGACGGTCGACCATCTGCACTATCATTTAATGGGCGGCCGCACGATGGAGTGGCCGCCGGGTTGATTTAAAAAAAGGGGGTGAATGTTCATGGTTTTTGTTAAGTTGCGCGAAGGAGAAGGCGTTGACGACGCGTTGCGACGCTTTAAGCGCGAATGCGAGAAAAACGGAGTTCTTCGCGAAATTAAACGCAGGGAATTCTATCTCCCCCCTTCTTTGAAACGGAAGATGAAAGCGGCGGAGTCGAGACGGAAGATGATTCGTTCCAGGCGTCGTAAGACTGTTTAAGCTAAGGAGGAAAG
Source organism: bacterium (assembly GCA_021846045.1). Lineage (GTDB taxonomy): Bacteria > Elusimicrobiota > Elusimicrobia > UBA1565 > UBA9628 > JAKAQV01. The sequence goes on from JAJZCM010000024.1 coordinate 7,588, forward strand.
GTGGGCGTTACAGGAGATACGGTTGAGGCTATTCGCTTAAAGCTGGATATTGCCGATGTCGTTTCCGACTATGTCCCGAACCTTCAGCGTTCCGGAAAAAACCTGAAGGGGCTATGTCCTTTCCACAATGAAAAAACCCCCTCTTTTATCCTCAGTCCCGAAAGGCAGACGTTTCACTGCTTCGGCTGCGGAGAAGGGGGGGACGCTTTTTCTTTTGTAATGAAAGTCGAGAATTTAACTTTTCCGGAAGCCATCGAGAAATTGGCCGCCAAGGCGGGAGTGCCCTTGGTTCAAACGGAAAGAAAAGACAGGCATTATGAAGAGAAGATGAGTTTTAAAGCGGTCTTGGATTTCGCTTCCGCTTTTTATCATGGAGAGCTTCTCAGCGCCCCGGTGGCAGAACATGCTCGGCGCTATCTGGCAAGCCGCAAGGTTTCCAAGGAGTCCTTGGAACGCTTTCAACTGGGGTTTGTCTCCGATTCTAACGTTTTCCTGGAGGCGGCAAAGAAAAAAGGGTTTTCCGAAGCGCGTCTTCTTTCCGCGGGAGTCGCCGTCAAAATCAACGGCCGTTTAAGGCCGTCTTTTTTCGGACGGATTCTTTTTCCCATCCGGGATTCCAGGGGGGGCGTGGCGGGTTTTGGAGGACGGGTTTTGAATTCTGAAATCCAGCCGAAATATCTTAACTCCTCGGAGTCTCTTCTCTTTTCCAAGGGCCGCATCCTTTATGGAATTTTCGAGGGTTTGTCCTCCATTCGCGCCAAAAGGGAAATTATCCTGATGGAAGGCTACTTGGACGTTTTAATGGCGCATCAGTATGGAATTGAATCGGCCGTCGCCCCCTTGGGAACGGCGATCACTTCCGAACACGCCAAAACCATCAAGCGCTATGGGGCGAAAGCGGTGATCGCTTTTGACCCTGATTCGGCCGGGCGGACGGCGGCTTTGCGCTCGGCTGAGATTTTACTTCCCGAGGATATCGATGTTCGCATTGCCGTTTTGCCGGGAGATAAAGACCCCGATGAAATCTTAATTGAAAAAGGCGCTTCGGCCTTTAAAACCATTTTGGATGAGGCCTTGGACCCAGCGGCTTTTAAGACCGAAATTCTTCTTTCCGGACGAAAAGGGCCCTTGTCTTCGTCAAAGAAATCCGAGATCGCCCATGAAGTTTTCGGCTTAATTTCAAAAACTTCGGATGAGGTTTTGCGCTCCGAATGGCTGCGCGCTTTGTCTCAGAGGCTTCAGATTCCTGAAGATTCCTTGCGGATGGAATTTAAAAAAGAGACGGATAAAAAATTTCGCTTTCGGCGTCCTTATGACTCAAATGACGGAAGAGATGATTTGAAGGCGGGCGCGGAGAAAATCGAGGCCAGTCCATTTGAACGCCAGGTTCTTTGCTTGATGATGAAAAACCCGTCCTTGGCGTCCATTGCCGATGAAACCCATTTTCGCTCGCCGGACGCCCGTGCTACTTGGCAGGCGCTGCTTTCGGTTGAATCCCACCTGCCCGGGTGGTCGGCGCGCTTATTGGAAAACGCGGGTCCGGCCAAGACTTTGGCGTCGGAACTTCTCATGATCGCCGAAAGCATGGAAGGGGAAGACCCGCATCAGGAACTGAGCCGCATTTTTACGCACCGACGTCTTGAAGAGAGGCTCCAGGAGCTTGAGGGGCGCATTCATTCCCAAATGGACGGCGAGTTGCATCCGGATTTAAGACTGGAATATCAGAAAGTACTTTGTGAACTAAAAGGGAGCAGGTAATTATGGCCACTCATGCGAGTCAAGCGGTAAAAAATCTAATCGAGATGGGAAAAAACCACGGGTATCTGACCTTGGATGAAATCAACAGGACCTTGGGACCCGCCAATATCAGTTCGGAAGAAGTGGACGATTTGATGTCGACATTGGAAGATTTGGGAATCGAGGTGGTCGATAAGAAAAAATCCCTGCCTGATTCGATTCCCGAAAGAGAGCGTTTCAGCGAGGAGTGGAGCTCTTCCTCGGATGTTTCCAACTCTATTCGCATGTATCTTTCTGAAATGGGCCGCGTGCCTCTTCTTAGCCGCGAGGAAGAAGTAACCTTGGCCAGAAACGTCCGGGAAAGAGAGCGGGAACTGAGACTCTTGGTTTTGGAATCGCCGGTTGCGATGCGCGAAATCCGCAGTTGGGAAACCTTAATCGAGCAGGAAGAGATGACGCCCAAGGAATTGATGCCTCGGGGCCGCAAAACCGATTCAGAACTTGCCGGAATGAAAAAGAAAATGAAAACCGTTTCCCGCTTTATCGCGGAATCGGAAAAAGTAATGGCAAGTTTGCGCTCCCGCTTGAACAATTCGAATCTAAAGGAAAAGGACAGAATCGAGATCAATAAGGCCATCGAAAAAAGAAATAAGGCCGTCATCGAAAAAATCTTGAGCCTCGATCTCAATCAGGACAAAATTAAGCGCTTGACCAATAAGGTTAAAAATCTCGCCTCAAAAATTCGCGAATGCCATGATGAAATTGAGCGCTACAAAAAGAGATACGGCGCCAGTTTTGAAGAGCTTCAGCATTATTTCCAACAAATCAAAAACGGAAAGATGACGGAGGCCGCGTTTAAGGCAAAAACCGGATACGCTACGACCGCAGTCGAGGCCGCGCTTGAAAATATGGGAGCGGTGGTTGAACGCCTTCAACGCATTCAAAACACGCTTCCGATTCCGGTGGAAAGATTTCTTGAATTAGACGATAAAATTGTCCGCCTGGAAGAGACGATTTTAACCGATAAATTAAAACTGATCAAAGCTAATTTGAGGCTGGTCGTCTCCATCGCCAAAAAGCATGTGAACTCGAACCTTGAACTATCGGACTTGTTCCAGGAAGGCGGCTTGGGGCTGATGAAGGCGGTTGAGAAGTTTGAATATAAGCGCGGCTTTAAATTTTCAACTTATGCTACTTGGTGGATTCGCCAATCAATCAATCGCGCTATAGCCGATCAGGCGCGGACGATTCGTATTCCGGTCCACATGAAGGAATTGATTTCCAAGCTGACGAAAGTGTCCAGAAAATACCGCCAGGAATACGGGCGGGAACCAACCATCGAGGAATATTCAAAGTCCATGCACTTGGCAATGGATAAGGTAAAAAACGTCCTCAAAATCATGCAGGAGCCGGTGTCTTTATCCACTCCGGTTGGAGAAGAGGACGACTCCTACTTGGAAGAATTTCTTGAGGATAAAAGCAGCCACCCCGCTTCTTATTCGGCGGCGTCTTTCCTGAGAAAAAAAGAAATTGAACAGGTTTTGGCGACCTTAAGCGACCGAGAAGCCAAGATCGTCAAATTGCGCTTTGGAATCGACACCGGATATCCGCGCACCCTTGAGGAAGTGGGGCGTCTGTTCCGCGTGACTCGGGAACGGGTTCGCCAGATCGAGGCCAAGGCGATTCGCAAGCTTCGCCATCCTTCCCGAAGCAAACTCCTAAAGGACTACATGGAGTAATGAAAAAATATATCCTGCCTTTGGTTGTCCTTGCGGCTCTAGCGGGTTGGTTTTATTTTGAAAAGTTTATTCTTCCCTCTTTGTCGTACTTTGAAGGCAGGGCCATGGGGCGGGAAGTCGGGAAAATCATGGCGGAAAGAATGACCTCAAATCCATCAAATACCTCGAATGCGCCTTTAGAGCACGCGGTTCCCTTGACTCCGCGGGTCAGTTTCTCAGGGAAAAAGCCGGGTTCGGTCTCTTCATCTTTGGCCGTTCCGCCGGCTCCTTCGAATTAGCCTAGTGAGTGTCCCATAAATTCATTTGCATTTGTCACCCCGACGGAAGTCGGGGTCCAGATATGTTCTGGATTCCGGCTTTCGCCGGAATGACGATGAGGCAAAAGTAAAGAAGCGTTGGGGACACTACACTAGAGCGCGGCGCAAAAATCCGTCGGCTTCAGCGAGTTTTTGCCGCGCTTGGGCAAGACTTAAGTTTTTTTGAATCATGAGAATCGCCAGTTTGGCGTTTCCGCGAGCCTTGTTTAAGAACTCTTCGGAGACATCGGGAGGCGTTTGAGTAATTTCCGATACGATTCGAACGGCTCTCAGCTTAAGTTTTCGCGAGTTCGGTTTTAAGTCCACCATCCAGGAGCCGTAGGTTTTCCCAAGGCCGATCATGGAGATGGTCGTCAGCATGTTGAGGGCGAGCTTGGTCGCGGTTCCGGCCTTAAGGCGGGTTGATCCCGCGATAATTTCAGGGCCCACATCAAGGGCGATGACAATATCAGCCGAGGGTTTATGGGCTTCTTGGGAATTGCAGGTTAAGAAGATGGTCGGGCAACCGCGTTTTTTCGCGAATTTAAGAGCCGAGCGCGTGAAAGGGGTCAGACCGCTTGCGGCAATTCCGATCACGGCGTCTTGCGGGGTCAAAATTTTTTGAATGGAGGGGCTGATAGGAATATCTTCGGCTCCCTCACGAGAGGCAAAGACTGAATTTTTTCCTCCGGCGACGACGGCCTGAATCAAATGGGGATGAGTTCCAAAAGTCGGCGGACATTCGGCCGCTTCGAGGACGCCAAGCCTTCCGCTGGTTCCCGCTCCGAATAAAAAAACCCTTCCATCTTTGGCCAAACACTCTCGAATCATTTCCGCGCCCTTGGAAATCGGGCGAAGTTGTTTTTTTACGGCGGAGACGACTTTCGCGTCTTCCTTATTCATCAGGCGCGCGATATCTAGGGGTTTAAGTTTGTCGAGATTGGAATAAGACGGCGCTTTTTCCGTGGGGAGGCGGGAATAAATTTTAAATGGCGCGCCTAAGGAGGTCAAGGATTTAGGGTTCGTTAAGAAATAACTGACATACTTCGCCGGAGGCGATTTTGGCGCGAGCCGAGAAGTGAGGAGCGAGCATAGCTTGAGCTATGTAAGCGACGAACGACGCAGGCGTAGCCCAAAAGCGCCCCGGCCCTTCGGGGAGGTTCGCTCTTGGACGATTTCTTTGTTGCTCCTCCCTTACATAGCTTAAGCTATGCGCGGTCGTCGCGCCTTGAAATCGTCTCAACATCGAACCTCCGAAGTGTGTCATTTATTTCTTAACGAACCCTTAACGCGGGCGCCGGGGATGAGGATAAAGCCGCGCTTGAAGTCGGAGTTGAGATCACCGTTCCATTGACCGTGGAAGTGGAAACGGCCGGCGGCAAAATTTTAGCGGGGTTTTTGATCCAATCGGCGATCTGCTGGGCAACAGGCCGATAAAAGGCGATTTTGCGTCCGTTCAAATTGGGAATGGAGACTAGGCTTGCGTTGGGGTCGCCCGCGGACAATCTGGCGAATTGATAGAGAAGCGGCGCTTCATGAGAAGATTTTCGGTCGCTTTCAGCGTAGATGAGAAGTATCGGACGGTTTTTATAGGCCCGCATTGCGTTCACCGTCAAAACTTCCTCGTAGTTAAGGCCCGGAGAGATTAAAACGACCATGGGAATCTCGGGGTGGATGGCCGCGTATTTGAGCGCGAGGCTGCCTCCAACTTCGTCTCCAAGCAAGGCAACAGAGCTTAAGGCAACTCCCTGCGTTTTTAAATATTGGACGGCGGCCTCAATGTCAAAGCGCATATTTTCGAAGTCATTTTGCCGCTTTGTAGCCCTGAATTTGTGCCAAGACTCGTTTCCCTGCGGGCCGGAAAGGCTGTCTCCGTGGCCTCTGAAATCGACGGCCAAGTATCCAAGTCCGGCATCTTTTAAATAGCGGGCGAGCAAAATCCAATGCTCCTTGCTTTGACCCCGGCCGTGAAGGAGAAGAACCGTTTTTTCGTCTTTCTGGGCCGGCATATATTTTGCCGTGAGGGTCCAACCGTCGGAGGTCTTAAACGAGGCGTCAAGGCCGGGAATAATGGGCGGCTCGGCCGAAATAGGCTGGACGACCTGGCTAAAAAGAAGCCCCGTGAATAAACCGACGATAAAAAGAATGACCTTCATGGCGAGCCCTTATCCCCTCGGCAAAATCTCATCAGGTTTAAACCAGAGGGATACTTCCCGCGCGGCATCGGCGGCGTCTCCGGAGGCGTGGATGACGTTTTCAAATTGCCCATCAGTGGTGATGCGCCCGAAGGAACCTCGAATTGTGCCGGGAAGGGCCGCTTCGGGGTTGGTCGCGCCAGTGACCTCGCGGGTTTTTTTGATCGCGTTTTCTCCTCGGTAGACCAAGGCTAGGATGCGGTGATCTTTAAACCCGTGAAATTCTCCTCGGATGTAGCGGATGAGATTGGGGAAAAACGGCTTGTCCTTGAGAAGGCTATAGTGTTCCTTGGCCAAGGATTCCGAAACGGAAACCATTTTAGCGGCGACTAGTTCGAGGCCGGAAGAGTCCAATCGGTCAATGGTCAGCCCGGTCAAGCGGCGTTTATTGCCGTCCGGCTTAATCAAAACGAGGGTTTCTTCAATGGCCATAATAGACTCCTTTTTTTCTATTCTACAATAATATAAAAGGGCTTGCAAAAAACAGCTTTAAGGCCTATACTGATAAGGAGGGCCGAAAATGAGAAATCACGGGAGGGTAAGGCTGTTTTTTCTGGGAACGGCGTTGCTTTCCTATTCTTGGGGGTATTCCCAAACCTTTGTTCCAGCTTCAAACAATAATAATTCCAACAATGGGCAGCCCGCCCAGTTTCCGCAACTTCAAGGAAATCCTTTTGGAAACTCCGGAATAAATAATGCCGCCGGTTCTCAAGCCGTAATGCCGACTTTATCCAACCCCGCCGCCTCCGCATCCCCGACGCAGAAACCGGGGGCGGCGGCATCAATGCCAAAATCCTCCGCGCCTTTATTTCCTCAAATCGCTCCCGCATCATCCCCTAAATCTTTTGTTCCAGGATATCATCCCGTGATCCCGATTGGCATGCCATCGGCGATGAGTGGAGGAAGCGGCGGTTATGGCGGCAACCGATCTGCAGGCGGAACTGACTATTCTCCAGCTCCGAGTTATAATCCCCCGGCGAGATCAGTTCCTCCGCCTTCTTCAAATGTCCCTAAACCGTCTTCGGTCGTTATTCCCAATGCGCTGGCGAATGCCCAGAAAGTCAATCCTACCTATGTACAGCCTAATTCAAACGCCAATGCCGGCTCAATGGGTTCTTCTTCACCGCAGACTATTGGAAGTTCCAGCCTAACTCCGCAGTCTTGCGTCGCGACCGGGGTGTGTAAGTAAGGCCAACTCTTTGTAAATTGCGGCTTTCGCCGCAATGAGCATGATCAAAAAAAATCCGCCGCCCCCAATTTCGCGGGACAGCGGATTTTTTGACGAGGGGGCACAATTCTTCTCCCGATGGGGAGGAGAAAATGGACATGGAAGAGGCGCTCAACATGAAGAATGGGGAAGTCGACAAATTGCGAACAATCCGATATATCTTGGAGGGAAAGTTAAAATGGTTGGATGGAGCTCGAATTCTGAAGCTCAGCGAGCGCCAGATCGGACGGCTATGTGCTCGTGTCCGCAAGGAAGGCAACCGAGGAATTCTTCACGGGTTGCGTGCAGCCGTCCAACAACCGCCTCGATGAGGAGCTGTTGGGTCAAGCCTTGAGCGCGTTGCACCATCCGTCGTGGGAAGGATTCGGCCCGGTCTTTGCCTGGGAAAATCTCGATGAGTTTTACAGCATCAAACTTGGGAAGACAACTGTCCGCAATCTGATGATCCTGACCAACCTCTGGGATGTTCATCGTCGCGGGAGAAAACACCGCGCTTGGCGCGAACGCTGACATTGCGTGGGGATGCTGACCCAACTCGACGGATCGGATCACAACCTCGACGAAATTCTTTCCCTGCAGACAGAACGCGCTGTCTTAACTTCAAGCCTATCGAAAAAAAGCCCTATATGCCTTTCTATGCGGCTAGAAAAAAATCAGCGGCCGGCGCGGCCCTTGAGGAAACCATACATCATGCCCCGCAATCATCCTTGGAGGAAATTCAGGCTGCCAGGCAGCCCCAGCTTACCGCCAACAGATGCCGCATTGCTAAAATAAATTATGCACTTATCCATAGCAATTCACAGAAAGAAAGAGGAACGGCCTACTATTTATTTCCTCTCCAACAACAACAACGACAAGGAAAACAGCAACGAATCTAATGAAATTACATGACATTTCTAAACGGCCTTGACAAGGCCGCACGGGAATTTGCAACTCTTGGAGAAAGATGATAAAATTGGAGGTCCTTTATGGGCGTATATCGCAAGACAAAATCCGACGGGGGGTGGGACTGGTATATTGACTACCGCTTCCAGGGTCGTCGACTTCGTGAACGGATAGGGCCGAATAGGGCGCAAGCCTTAGTCGTTCTGCAAAAGCGTCGTGTGGAAATCGCCGAGGGTTAGTTTTTGGATAAGCGCAGGGAATCGAAGACGACTTTAGCTGAAATGGTCAAACTTTACATGGATAATCACGCCAAGCCAGCCAAGCGAAGCTGGGAAGACGACCAGCGGATACTTGACGGCTTCGTCAAGTATTTTGGCAATGTCCGTCTTTCTGAGATTACATCCTTGAAGTTGGAAAACTATCGCAGGGACAAAAAGAGCGGGGTTTCCGATTCCACAGTTGAGGGCAAAAAGAAAAAGATTTCCAACACAACAACCAATCGGCATATGGCTGCACTCAAAACGATGTTTTCAAAGGCCGTTGAGTGGGGCAAGACAACGGAGAATCCCGCGAAACGGATTAAGTTCTACTCCGAGAATAACGCGCGCACCCGCTTTCTTGAGCGCGGGGAAATCACAGCGCTTTTAACCGCGTGTCCTTCCTGGCTTAAACCTATCGTTACGGTTGCCATTCACGCCGGGTTGCGAAAGGGCGAGATTGTCAATTTGAACTGGGATGATATTGATTTTAAGAATATGGTTTTGCGCGTTCGTGACAGCAAGAACAAGAGTCCCCGCTATGTCCCCATGAGCCTTCCACTGGCTGGGGCGCTTCGAGCCATTAAACGGACTCCTGATTCACCCTATGTTTTCGCCTGCGACGACCGGACCCAGCTTTATGGGCGCATCCGCTACGCCTTCGAAGAGACGGTCAAGGATGCGGGATTAAGCGGCGACGTGGTGTTTCATTCCTTACGGCAATCTTTCGCTTCCCATTTGGTCATGAAGGGCGTCGATCTTCTCACGGTGGACACACTAATGCCACCTGAGCCCTCCAGGCCCCCTACCCATGCGGCGGAGGAGTTCACAAAAAATGTTTTTTCTTTCAAAGAAAAACTGGTTTTATTCCCAGGTGGTGAAATGGTATCACAGCGGACTTTGAATCCGTTATTCCTGGTTCGAGCCCAGGCCTGGGAGCGCGGTTTCATTAAGGAGGCTTAATGGCTTTCATCTACGGCCGCAACGACGTTCCCGTCAAGCCGGTTAAAAATTCCCAGATCGCAGTGTTGATTTTGGCCGCGGGAAGCGGAACAAGAATGGAGTCCGACCTCCCGAAAGTGCTCCATCCCATCTGCGGACGGCCGATGCTTTTTCATATTTTGCGCGTCGCTTCGGCCTTAAAGCCTGCTTCAATTGGAATTGTTATCGGCCATCAGGCGGAAATCGTTAAAAAAGCGGCCATGGGGATGTTTAAGGAATGTTCTATTTCAAAGCCCCCTCAATTCATCCATCAGAAAAAACTTTTAGGAAGCGGAAACGCGGTCTTGGAATCGTTGCCGATTCTTAAAAAATTTAAGTCAGTCGTGGTTCTTTGCGCGGACACCCCCCTCATTACTTACGAAAGCCTTTATTGCCTGATCCAAAATCATCAAGCCCATAACAATTTAGCGACTATCTTAAGCGCCAAAGTTTTAAACCCAAAAGGCTACGGGCGCGTGATTAGAAGCCCGTTGGGAGAAGTTCTTAAAATTGTCGAAGAGGCGCTCGCGACTCCCAAGGAAGCCGTGGTCAACGAAATCAACTCCGGTTCCTATATTTTTGAGGTCAGCGCGTTGATTGAGGGCCTTAAAGAAATCGGAGTCAAGGGCGAGAAAAAAGAGCATTTTCTGACCGATATCCTTGAAATTCTTCGTTCTAAAGGCGGCCGAATCGCCGCGCATTTGACCCCTAATTCCGAAGAGGCCGGGGGCGTCAATACCCGGGCTCAATTGGCGGCGGCTGAGCGTATCATGAATCGCCGGATTTTGGATCGATTGATGCTGTCCGGGGTTACGATCAAGGATACAGCCTCGGTTCATATTGATTGCGATACTGACATCGCCCGCGACGTGGTCATTGAGCCGTTCGTGGTCATAGCGGGAAAAAGTAAAATTGGAAAAAATACCCGTATCGGCGCCTTCTCAAAACTTTCAAATGTGGAAATTGGCGCCGAGTGCGAAATCGAGATGTCGCGGCTGGACTCTTGCCGGGTTTTAGAAAAATGCGAGATCGGGCCCTTTTCTCATATCCGTCCGGGTTCCGTCGTCGGCCCAAGAGCAAGAGTCGGAAATTTCAGCGAGGTCAAGGCCTCCCGCATTGGAGCGGGGTCCAAGGTCAGCCATCTCAGTTATATCGGGGATGCGGAGATTGGGGATGAGGTTAATGTCGGCGCGGGAACGATTACCTGCAACTTTGACGGGAAAAAGAAAAATCGGACGGTGGTTGAAACTGGCGCGTTCGTCGGCTCCAACGTGAATTTGGTCGCTCCGGTCAAGGTCGGGCGCTATGCTCGAATTGCCGCAGGGTCAACGATTACCGAGGATGTTCCAGCCAAGGCTTTGGCCATTGCGCGGGAACGGCAAATTAATAAGGTGTAAATTACGTATGGATAGAACTATGGATATTCCAATTAATAAGCGAAAACATCACAACCGGCGTCTGGGGCCGTCCAGGACTTTCATTGGGCTTAAGATTTTTTCAGGAAATTCCAATCGCCCCTTGGCCGAGGCCATTTGCCGCTATTTAGGCCTTTCCTGCGGAAGCGCTTCCGTTTCGCGCTTTGCCGACGGCGAGATCAACGTCCAGATCAACGAGAATGTCCGCGGGGTGGATTGCTATGTCGTTCAACCCACCTGCCGTCCGGTCAACGAGAATCTGCTGGAACTTTTGATCATGATTGACGCCTTAAGGCGCGCCTCCGCCGGAAGAATTACGGCGGTCATTCCTTACTTCGGATACGCCCGCGCCGACCGGAAGACTTCTCCGCGCGTTCCGATTTCTTCCAAGTTGGTGGCTAATTTGATAACGACTGCGGGCGCCAACCGCGTCATTACGATGGATCTTCACGCGGCCCAAATTCAAGGGTTTTTTGATATTCCCGTCGATCATCTCTTTGCCGCCCCGATTATCATCGATTATATCGCAAAAAAGAATCTCAAGAACTTGGTCGTCGTTAGTCCGGATGTTGGGGGAGTCGAGCGGGCGCGGGCTTTTGCCAAAAGGCTTCCGGCGCAACTGGTCATCGTTGACAAACGGCGCCCTCGTCCCAATGAAGCCTCGGTCTACAACATCATTGGCCACATTAAAAAAAAGAATGCGATTATTTTGGATGACATGATCGATACGGGCGGAACCCTCGTCAAAGTAGCTGAAAGGCTGAAATCCGAGGGGGCCTTGAAAGTTTATGCCGCGTGCGTCCATGGAGTCTTGTCCGGAGAGGCCCATGAATTGGTAAAAAAATCGATGCTTGAGGAGTTGATTTTAACCGATTCGATTCCTTTCAAGGGCGCTGCGTCGGACAAAATCAAGATTTTATCCATAGCCCCCCTGATGGGAGAAGCGATTGCGAGAAATTATAAAGGGGAATCTATTAGCGCGCTTTTTATATAATATAAGGACAAGGGATTAAGGAGTTAAACATGGAAGAACTGGAATTAGCCGCAATCAAACGGGACGGGAAATCGACGAAAAAAGAGCTTTCGGGTTTGCGCGGGAGTTTTAATATTCCCGCAGTTATTTACGGAGAGGGGAAACCCCCGTTTTCCGTTTCGCTCGATGAGAGAAATTTATTGGCGACCCGCAAAAAAGGCGGTTTGAACGCCGTCATTCATTTAAAAATCGAAGGCAATGGGACCGAGACCGTGATCTTGAAGGACTTGCAGCGTCACCCGGTCAGCGAGCGCCCCATCCATGCTGATTTTCAGAGAATTTCCCTGACAAGAAAAATCGAGGCGAAAGTTCCTCTCCATATTATTGGTGAAGCGTCCGGCGTTAAAAATTCCGGCGGTATTCTCCAGCATGAACTTCGTTTCTTGTCCATCCGGGCCCTTCCGACTCACATTCCCTCGGCTATCGAGCTGGATGTGTCGTCCTTGGAAATCAACCAACACTTGTCGGTGAAGGACTTGAAGGTTCCTTCCGATGTCGAGGTCTTGGATAGCCCTGAACACCGCGTCGTTCACGTCTCTGCCTTTAAAGAAGAAGCGGCGGCGGCGGTCCCCGTGGCGGCTGAGGTTGCGGCGGTGGGCGCTACGGCGTCGGAACCGGAAAGCAGTTCCAGCAAGGGCAAGAAAGACGAGGAAGGCAAGTTGGTTAAGGATACCAAGACTCCGGCTGCCGGCGGCGACGCCAAGGCGGCTGCGGCTAAGGCGCCTGAAAAGGGTAAATAACGGACAGAAGTAGAGAAAAAAATTGTCCGGCGTGCGCGTGATAGTCGGCCTTGGAAATCCAGGCGCGCGCTATGCTTATACTCGTCATAACGCCGGCTTTATGCTGGTGGATGCGCTGGCTGAAGGCGCTTTATGGAAATCTTGGCCCGGCGGGCTTGGGGACTATTTGGTCCTGCCCGATTTTATTTTGGCCAAGCCCTTGACCTATATGAACGAGTCAGGGCGCTTTGTCACGGCTCTTTTGCATTTCTACAAAATTCCGCCTTCAGAAGTCTTGGTCTGTTTCGATGATATGTCCATTCCTTTAGGCCAGGTTCGTTTGCGGGAACAAGGCTCTTCCGGCGGCCATAACGGTATGCGCTCGGTTTTTGAGGAGCTTAAAACAGATAAAGTTCCACGGCTTCGTCTTGGAATCGGCCCGCGTCCTCCGATGATTGACGGAGCTTCTTTTGTTCTGGGGACTTTCGCGAAAGAAGAACGCCCCGCGCTTGATAAAATGATTTCCTTGGCGAAAGAGGCCGTTCTCTTAGCGGTTAAAGCGGATATCGCCTGTGCGATGTCCCGCTACAACACCCAAAATGCTTGAATGAATTCGCTACTTGCTTTGGCGGTTGGATTGGTTTTCTTGGGATTAGGTTTGGGGCATCTTTACCGGCCGGACATCATCAGCCGTTTGAACTCGTTTTTGCGCGAGACCGTATTTAACGACGCCTATCTTAATCTCGAACGCAAGAAATGGGGAGTTTTTTTTCTTCTGCTCGCTTTGTTTTTTCTTTATGTCGGATGGAGAGGCTAACATGGAATCACAAGAATCTCTGAGAGATATCGCCAAGGAAGGCTTGGATTGGATTCAAAAAAATCGCTCAAAAGGCGTCGAAGTCGAAATTTATATTTCGCGCGCAAAAGAGCGCGGGGCCGAGTTTAGGGAAGGGAAACTCAACGGGATTCAATACGATTCATCCGAGGGCGTGGGAGTTCGGGTTTTTAAGGACGCGAGAATCGGTTTTGCTTCGGCATCCAAGGCGTCTCTTGAGCGAATCAAGGAATTATACGCCCAAGCATTGGCGCATACTCCCTATCTCGAAGAAGACGCGTATAAAGGGTTTCCGCGTCCGGTCATTTCCAAGGAGAATGGAGCGTGGACAAAAACTCTCAAGGATCGCTCTCTTTTCGAGGAAGATTGGGAAATCTTGTTTCCGCGCCTAGAGGTTATGCAGCAGATGGCGTTGAAGGTTCCGCGAGTCGTTTCCGCTTTGCGCGCGGGATATGGAGAGATGGAGTCCGAAGTCGCCATTGAAAACACCTTGGGGGTTTCGGTTTATGAGTCTGGAACTTCGGTGAGCGCGGGGCTTTCGGTTATGGCTAAGGATGCCTCCGAAGTTCAAATCGGATCGGCTTTTCAGTCCTCGCGCCGCAAAGAGGCTTTGGATTTTAAAAAAATCGGCCAAGAAGCGGCGGAAAGAGGGGTTTGCCTTCTGGGCGCGAGAAAAATACCATCGGCTGCGCGCTCGGTGATTTTCCCGCCCATGGTGGGGGTTGAGTTTCTTGAAATCGTGTCCGACCTTTTATGCGCCGACCAAATTCAAAAGGGAAAATCCTTGTTGGCCGGAAAGTTGGGGGCAAAAGTAGCCGCTTCGCAAGTTTCCTTGATGGATGATCCTTGGATGGAAGCAGGTCTTGCAAGTTCTCTTTATGACGATGAGGGGCTTCCCACCAAGCCTAAAACGATGATGGACGGCGGGGTTTTAAAGGAATACTTCTATGATTCCTACACCGCGAAAAAGGAAGGGCGCCTTTCCAACGGCTGCGCTTCGCGCGGGTCTTTTAAGGGCGTTCCGAGCCCGTCTTCTTCCAATTTCTATTTGAAGCCGGGGGCTCTTTCTTATGATGAAATCATCTCCCGAACTTCCCAAGGGATTATTTTAATCGAGGTAATGGGAATGCACATGGCGGACCCCATTTCCGGAGAATTTTCAGTGGGCGCCTCGGGCTTGGCCGTCGAACGGGGCCGGGTGACCCATCCCGTTAAAAACGCGATGATCTCCGGAAATATTCTCGACATCCTCAAAGGAATTGACGCCATCGGTTCGGATTTGACTTTCTTTGGAAGCGCCGGTTCTCCGACTTTTAGGGTTGAGTCCCTGATGGTGGCTTAAGCCCTTAAGCCGTCGCCAACTACAAAATATTGTCGTTGTTAACCCAACTTCCGCAGTCAATATAGAAAAATGCTGAAATTTCCTACATCTGGGGTCAAAAGTCGCCACTACATTTGGTAAACCCGTAACGTTAATTCCTTCTCCCCGCAGGGGAAAAGAGAAGGTCAGGATGAGGGGAACGCCCTCTCCCGCGAAGCGGGAGAGGGTGAACATGGGTTCACCGAACACATACCAATATTTGTGGGTCTTCCCGTCTTTGCGCCTCGTCGTATGCCGCAGGTACATGTCAATAGAAAATCACTTCGGCGCTGGCGGGTGCAAGACCCAAGGTTGCCACTACATCCCGTTTTGAGCGTGGAGGCGCGTATCCCCAGAGGGGAATGCCCGGCGGTTTAGTCTAAAGAGGGGCGAAAAAGGGCGATTACTGCGGAAGTTGGCCTAGGTCCTTTCCCGGAACGGGTCTAGGACTTTAGACCCAGGCGGATTTATCAATAAGGGGTTAAAATAGAGAAGTAGGATTAGGACCGTAAAAAAATGGAGAAACTTATGGATAAGAAAATGACCGGCGTTTTGATGTCTCTTAGCGTTTTATTTTCTTCGAGCTTCGGCTCTGTTTGGGCCGAAGGTTTTGCCCCGGTGGAAGTGCAGACAGACGGCGCCCCCGTCCCCGCTCATTTGTCTGATCTCCCCTTGGCGCCCATGGGCCAGGAAGGCGCTGTATCCTTGCCGCTTGTGGGGATGGAGGAATCTCTCCAGTTTGAAGATTCATTAGGCGCGATTCAGAGTCAGATTCCCCTTGACGAGAAAAAGAATGCCGAGGAAAAGGATTCTTCGCCAGCTTCCGCAGTCGTGTCCGGTCATGAGAACGTAGAGACGGCCCAAGACGTCTATAATAAGGAGACTACGCAAAATTTATCGCCCGCGGGAGATCCCCTTGCGGCGCAAGAGGCGACAACAGTTCCTTCCAAGCCTCTGAAAAAGAGGTTGGCCTTTATCAGTTCTCATCTCAAAAAAGCCGGCGCGCGCTTCTTTGACAGATCCAAAGACCAGTCGCCCCTGTCCGCTCTTCAGTTCTCCGCTGAGGACGCCCCCCGTGCCGTGGCCGACGTCAATGCCAGGAACATGCTAGGGGAGACCTCGCTGATGATGGCGGCTGTGCATGGTAATGCGAACGTGATCTCCCGTCTTCTCAAGGCTGGGGCCGACGTCAATGCCAGGGACATTCTAGGGGAGACCGCGCTGATGATGGCGGCTGGATCTAGTGATGTGGACGTGATCTCCCGTCTTCTCAAGGCTGGGGCCGACGTCAATGCCAGGAACAAGAATGGGAAGACCGCGCTGATGATGGCGGCTGTGCATGGTAATGCGAACGTGATCTCCCGTCTTCTCAAGGCTGGGGCCGACGTCAATGCCAGGAACAGGGATGGGATGACCGCGCTGGTGATTGCGGATCAATGTGGTAATGCGGACGGGATCTCCCTTCTTCTCAAGGCCGGGGCCCGGCGTTAATGCCGGGAAGAAGTGAGGCCAGAACAAACCGGCCTTGTCGGCTTTAGTTCTGCCCTGTGATGGTGAAATTAACGCCAAAAGTGTGGTGGATTTTGTTGCGAGGCGCTGGCTCGTAATGACCCGAGACGCCGGCGGGGTTTTAAAGGAATACTTCTATGATTCCTACACCGCGAAAAAGGAAGGGCGCCTTTCCAACGGCTGCGCTTCGCGCGGGTCTTTTAAGGGCGTTCCGAGCCCGTCTTCTTCCAATTTCTATTTGAAGCCGGGGGCTCTTTCTTATGATGAAATCATCTCCCGAACTTCCCAAGGGATTATTTTAATCGAGGTAATGGGAATGCACATGGCGGACCCCATTTCCGGAGAATTTTCAGTGGGCGCCTCGGGCTTGGCCGTCGAACGGGGCCGGGTGACCCATCCCGTTAAAAACGCGATGATCTCCGGAAATATTCTCGACATCCTCAAAGGAATTGACGCCATCGGTTCGGATTTGACTTTCTTTGGAAGCGCCGGTTCTCCGACTTTTAGGGTTGAGTCCTTGGCTATTGCAGGATAAAGGGCGTCGAGTCTTCACCGTTGTCATTTTCCGGCTGTAAATTCTTAGAATTTTGGTCTTCCGTCGTTGAGGACTGCGCGGGCGGGGCGATTGGCGAAGGGGCATTAACGGTCGCGCTTGAAGAACTAGGGATATTTGTTCCGGCGCTTTCGGCTTGGGATTTTTTCTGGTTTTCCAAAAGCTGCACAAGCTGGGGGCCGAGCGGCTGCGAGTGATCAAGAGGGCAATAAGTGGTCGGTTCCGTTTTTTGCCTATAGGCTTCCAAGAATATATTTCCGCGCGGGCAACTGGGCAAAGCCAAGAACCCGCTGACCTTATCAATGGGACGGAAGACAATCTTATCGGGCGGGGTGAAATCGTCCTTGGGCGTTGTTTTCAGAATTTGAGACATGATTTCCGTCCACCACGGGACCACGGTCGAGCCTCCCGTGATGTCCGAGGGACGCCCTAGAGAGGTGAAATCATCGTAGCCCATCCAAGCGGCGGCGACTAAATCCGGAGTGAACCCAACAAACCAGAGGTCCTTATTGTCGTTGGTCGTTCCCGTTTTTCCTGCGACTGGGCGGCGAAGCCTGCGGGCATATCTTCCAGTTCCGTGCTGAACGACGCCTTCAAGGAGATAGGTGATTAAATAAGCCAGCCGCGGAGACATGGCGGATCTTTCGATGGGGACGTGTTCTTCGAGAACACGTCCGTTGTGGTCCTCGACTTTTTCAATGGTGTAAGGAACGACGTGAATGCCGCTGTTGGCGAAGGTGCCGAAAGCGTTGGCCATTTCAAGCGGGCTGACAACCGAAGACCCTAGGCCCAAGGAAGGAACGGCATCCAAATGCGAATAGATTCCCGCTTTGTGGGCAAGACTGACGACCAAGGGGGCCCCAATCCGCATGATGAGTTTGATTGAGACTACGTTTCGAGATTCTTCCAGCGCGCGCCGGAGAGTGATGATGCCGAAAAACTTGCTGTCAAAATCATTGGGGACCCAGATTTTAAAATCGGGGGAGCTGGCGAAAGGTTGGGTCGCTAGGTTAATCGAGTATTGATCGGTGGCCCCCTCTAGTAGCCGCCAATCCCGGCCATCATAATAGTAGGCGACGGGGCTGTCATTGATTAAGGTGCTGGGGGTCATTCCTGAATTTAAAGCGGCGCCCCAAACGAAGGGCTTAAACGTCGATCCCGGCTGCCGCCTAGCTTGAGTGGCCCGGTTAAAAACCGAGTTTCCCCTGCCGCCGATCATGGCCCTGAGGGCGCCGGTTTTGACGTCTTGCAAAATAAAAGCGCCCTGGATGGGGCCCAAGGTTGCGGTAGACGCCGCGATTCCTTGTTTGGTGAGTTCCGCGTCTTTTGCCGCCGCCTCGTCAAAGGCGGCGAGATGTTTTTCCATCGCTTGTTCGGCGATCTGCTGCATATCCAAATTCAAGGTCGTGTAAACTTTGAGTCCGCCTCGCCAAACGGCGTTAGTGCCGTATTCCTGTTCCAAGCGCTGCCTGATGTGCTCGACAAAAAAAGGCGCCAGAGTTCCCGGCCCAACCGGGCGAGCGGTTGGAATAGGCGCGTTATTAGCGTCTTCTTTTTCTTTTTCCGTGATCATCTGCTGCTCGAACATTCTTTGCAAAACGACCGCGCGCCGCCTTTTGGCCCTGTTCAGATGCCGGAAGGGGGAATTGCCTCTAGGAGAGCGGATAAGACCTGCGAGTAGCGCGCAGTCGGGAAGGTTTAATTGGGAAACGTCTTCACCAAAATAAATTTTTGCCGCCGAGCCGACGCCGTAGGCGCCTTCGCCGAAGTAAACTTGGTTTAAATAAAGTTGAAGAATTTCCTCTTTTGAAAAATTGCGCTCGATTTGAATGGCCAGGAGTATTTCCCTGACTTTTCTCGCGATGGTTCTTTGGGGGGTCAAAAAGACCTGTTTAGCCAACTGTTGGGTGATGGTGGAAGCCCCTTGAACGACGCGGGCGTGCAAAAGATCGATCAAGGCCGAGCGGATGATGCCTTTCGGAGAGATGCCCCAATGGTGGAAGAATTGATCGTCTTCGACCGCGATGACCGCGTTTTGAATGTCGACCGGAATTTTATTGAGAGTGAGCAGCGTGCGCCTTTGGATGGAGAGATTCGCGATAGTTTTTCCATTGACATCGAAAATCTTGGTGGTTAAGGGGGGCGTATAATTTTCAAGGGTGCGGATGTCCGGCAGGCCGATTAGAAGGCGGCGAAGAGTCCAAGAGCCGGCAAGAATAGAAAAGAGAATGATAGAAAAAAGAAAATAAAAATGGCGGCGCGGCATATTTTTTGCGGGACAAGAAATCTGGTGGCGCGTACGGGATTTGAACCCGTGATCTCTGCCTTGAGAGGGCAGCGTCCTGGGCCGCTAGACGAACGCGCCGCAAAATCAATGTCAGTGTATTTTAACATTTCCACGCCCATTTCTTGCCGATCCGCGATTCAAGAAGCGGAAATATCCTCGGTTCTAACGGCGCTGGTCGTCACGCCTTCAAAGGGGGCTCCGTCATCTGAAAGCAACTGTTCGGAAATCCAGGTCTAGCTCGCAATTCGATAAATGTTGCGCTCATAAAGATATTTCTGAAAACCGCTAAATGTGGACCTGATATTTTCAGAGCTGCCGAGTATTTCCATCGCATCGTCAAGCGCGTGATATTTTAGCGTTAAAAGTCCCGGTAATTTTTCCTGGTCAAGCTCCTCAACACCGGTCTCAATATATTTAGACAGGACAAATTCCAGAAATTCTTTTTGATGATTGTTCAAAGAGGCAAATATATTTGACTGTGCCTGGGCCACCCGCGCTTCTCTTGTGATTGGTTTCTCCGCAAAAGAGACGTATTCCAAGACATCAAACAAGTCGCTTTTTTCAGCGTTAATTAATTTCTGTAAGGCGGCCAGTTCATCTTTACCATAGCCGGCATCGGCGAGCTTTTCAAGTAAGGCCTTTCGTGTTTCCGGGTTTGACCAAATTTTTCGCAATTCCGCTTCGCTCTTAAAAAAGTCCGGTAGTTTTCCAAACAAACCGCGTAAAAACTCTTCTGCCGAAACCGGTTTGCCGTCCGCGCCCCAAAAAGACGTGGAAATCATATACTGAATTTCGCGTTCTTTTCCATCCCCAAGCTTAATTTTTATTTTTTTCTTTCGCGGATGCGGCTCTGGAGAAACACGCGGCCTCACAGGAGACGGTCCTTTGGCTCTTGGCTCAGGCTCTATCGGTTCGCCATCCCATTCCCGATCGAAAAAATGATGACAGGCGTCCACGAAATCATAGATGGTGAAGTATTCCTTGCCGTCAAAGAGCCTTGTCCCGCGGCCGATGATCTGCTTAAACTCAATCATGGAATTAATGGGGCGCATGAGGATGATATTGCGGATATTGCGGGCGTCTACGCCGGTAGAGAGTTTCTGGGAAGTCGTTAAAATCGTGGGGACAGTCTTTTCATTATCCTGAAATTCCCGCAAATGCTGATCGCCAAGATCGCCGTCCTTGGCGGTGACGCGAACGCAGTAATTGGGTTCCTTGCTTGTTTTGTATTGATTGATCAAATCACGAACTGCCGCCGCATGATCTTGATTGGCGCAGAAAACGATGGTTTTTTCATTCTGATTGATTTCAGATAAAAAGACCTCGACCCTCTTCGCTTCCCGTTCTTTAATCTCGATGATTTTATTGAAATCAGGCTCCGTATAAAGTTTTTCCTCTTCGACTTCCCCCTCCATGACCATGTCATCGGATGTGTAGATATAATCATCCAGCGTGGTATTAATTTTCTTGAGCTTAAACGGCGTCAGAAAGCCGTCGTTGATGCCTTCTTTGAGCGAATAGACATACACTGGCTCTCCGAAATAGCGGTAGGTATCCGCATTTTCTTTGCGCTTGGGCGTTGCGGTTAAACCGAGCTGAACGGCGGATGAAAAATACTCCATAATGCCGCGCCAGGCGCTCTCATCGTTAGCCCCTCCTCTATGACACTCATCAATGATGATGAAATCAAAATAATCGGCTGGGTATTGGCCGAAAAAAAGCTGCTTATCCGGGCCGCTCATAAAAGTCTGGAAAATGGTAAAGAAAATGCTGCCGTTGGTTGGCGCCTTACCCGTTTTGCGGATTTCATCAGGTCTAATCCGCACCAGAGCATCCTCAGGGAATGCGGAAAATTCGTTAAATGCCTGATCCGCTAAAATATTTCTATCCGTTAAGAATAAAATGCGCGGCCTTCTTGAGCCGTCGCGCTTTAAATTCCAGCGAGTTTGAAAAAGTTTCCAAGCAATCTGAAAGGCGATGAAGGTTTTTCCCGTGCCCGTCGCCAAGGTCAGCAAAATGCGTTGCTTTTCTTCAGCAATGGCGGATAGGACGCTATTAATCGCAATTTCCTGATAGTAGCGGAGATTTTTAATGCCGCCCATATCATTAATGGGAACCTGATTAAATTTATCTCTCCACTGGTTTTGAAGGGAAAATGACTTGTTCCAGAGTTCATCCGGCGTAGGGAATTTAGCGACTAAACCTTCTTCTCCGGTTTCCATGCAAATCTGATAAATCTCTTTCCCGTTGCTGGCAAAAGTCGTGTCCAGGCGCAATTTCTCGGCGTAATTTTTGGCTTGCCCAACGCCCTCGCCGACTTCTAATTCATCGCTCTTGGCTTCGACAACGGCAAGCTTGCGACCCTGATAAACCAGAACATAATCGGCGATAAGGGGTTTGGCGCACCCGCCGCCGGTCTGAATTTTTCCGCTGGTAATCTTATGTTCCCGAAGGATTTTGGAACCGTCCACCACGCCCCAGCCGCTGGCTTTTAGCCTAGGGTCAATAAGTTCAGCTCTGGTATCGGCTTCGTTCATTGGAGTTTCTTGGGGCTTTTGGGTGAAGGCAGAAAGCTTTCTGAAGAGACCACCTTTCTGCCTGTTTTCGACTCCAGATCTAACCGGGCTTTTTTAGCGATGCGCCCGCCCTTCTTCGCGGCATCGGTGAGATAATTCTTGCCGTCCGCAGCGGGCATTTTCAACTGGTGACAATTTGTCACCAGTTGACTGCCTTCTTTTTTCAACCGTTCCTTGAGCTTGTTCCAATACTTTCGCGCCGTCTTAAAATCCGACTGCTGGGTGAGTACCTGAACGATATCAACCACCGAGAAATACCATTTA
>JAJZCM010000025.1 GCA_021846045.1 bacterium
AATATTATCTCAACGAGCAGATGAAGGCGATTCAAAAAGAGCTCAAGCAAAAAGACGATTTCGCCCAGGAAATAGAAGAGCTTAAGAAAAAAATTGCCGAAGCGAAAATGCCCAAAGCAGCTTTGGCAGCGGCAACCAAGGAACTTTCTCGTCTTGAGAAAATGATGCCCTATTCCCCAGAGTCGACGGTCTCAAGAACTTATCTGGATTGGATGAACAACCTTCCGTGGTCGAAGCGAACTCGCGAGAGGCTGGACATTAATTGGGCCGCAAAGATCTTGGATCAGGAACATTACGACCTCAAAAAAATTAAGGAAAGGATTTTAGAGTATATCGCCGTTTGCAAGCTGACCAAGGGTCTCAGAGGCCCCATTCTCTGTTTTGTCGGCCCGCCGGGCGTGGGAAAAACTTCCTTGGGGCAGTCCATCGCCAAAGCGATGGGGCGCAAATTTGTTCGTTTGAGCTTGGGCGGCGTCCGGGATGAGGCGGAAATTCGCGGACATCGGCGCACCTATATCGGGTCTCTTCCTGGGAGGATCGTTCAATCCATTCGCAAAGCGCAAAGCAAAAACCCGGTTTTTCTGCTTGATGAAATCGACAAAATGGGAATGGATTGGCGTGGTGATCCTGCCGCGGCTCTCCTTGAAGTCTTGGATCCGGAACAGAACTCCACTTTTACCGATCATTATCTGGATGTCGAATTTGATTTATCTCAGATTATGTTTATCTGCACGGCCAACACCTTGGACGGAATTCCTTCGAGTCTTCAGGATCGCCTTGAGATTCTTCGCTTTAGCGGGTATACGCATCAAGAAAAGAAACTCATCGCCCGCAAGCATTTGCTGCCTAAGCAGCTTAAGGAACACGGGGTTAATTCGGATTTAGTATCTATTTCCGAGCCGGCTCTTGAGCGGGCCATTTTGGAATACACCAGGGAAGCCGGCGTTAGAAGTCTCAATCGGGAGCTGGCTTCTTTATCACGAAAAGTCGCGATGACGGTGGTTAAAGAGGGGAAAAAGAAGGTTGAAATTACGGATGAAAATATACCCCAATTTTTGGGCATTCCAAAATTCCACCGTGAAAAAAATATTAAAAATTCAATCGGCGTGGTAACGGGCCTGGCTTGGACGGAAGCCGGCGGAGTTACGATGCCCATTGAGATCGTCAGTTTTTCCGGAAAAGGAGAACTCAAACTGACCGGAAAACTTGGAACCGTAATGATTGAGTCCGCCCAGGCCGGCTTTTCCTATCTGAAATCCATTGCGCCGGAAATGGGAATTCCGAACGAGGTTTTCAAGGAAAAGGATTATCACATTCATGTCCCGGAAGGCGCCGTTCCCAAAGACGGCCCCTCGGCGGGAATTGCAATTGCGACGGCCCTTTTAAGTTTGATGAGCGGCCGCCCTGTTTCGCCGGAGCTGGCGATGACGGGAGAAATTACTCTGCGCGGGCGGGTTCTCCCGATCGGGGGGCTTAAGGAAAAAGTTCTGGCCGCCCACCGAGAAGGAATCAAAACCGTTCTTTTCCCGGAACAAAATAAAAAAGATTTGGAGGACATTCCGTCAGAAATATTGTCCGATTTAAAGATGCTTCCGGTCTCACATTTTAAAGAGGTCGTGGAAGCCGCTCTTCTTTCCATTAAAGGAACGTCGCCGCTCAACATCCCGCGTTCGGATTTTCCCGCACAGGGCAAAACCAATCCGCCATCGCCCGGCGCTGTTGCGTAAAAAAATAAAATTTATGAACAAGAAATACATCCTCCTCACTCCGGGGCCGACCCCAATACCGCCGTCGGTTCTTAAAGCCTTATCCCAGCCGATTCTTCACCACCGAACGCATGAATTTGGCGCGGTTTTTGAGTTCGTCGCGGGTGAAATGAAGGCCATTCTCCATACTCGAAACCCCGTCTTGATGATGACGACTTCCGGAACAGGCGCCATGGAGTCTTCCGTCGTCAATCTCTTAAGTCCCGGGGATAAGGCCTTGGTGCTTAATTGCGGAGTTTTTGGAGAGCGTTTTGCCAATATTTTTAAAGCCTATGGGCTCAATCCCTTACTCCTCAGCTCCCCGCTGGGTTTTGCCGCGTCGAAGGAAGAAGTAGATTCCGTCCTTAAGCAAAATTCTGATATTAAAGCCGTTTATATTCAACATACGGATACCTCAACCGGAATCCTCAATGATTTAGAGGCCTTAAGCCGGGTTATACGCCAAAGAGCGCCGGAAGCCTTGATCGTGGTCGACGCGGTTTCAAGCCTTGGAGCGGAAGCCATGGACATGGACGCCTGGGACTTGGACGCGGTGGTTACCGCTTCCCAGAAAGGTTTGATGAATGCTCCTGGGCTTGCCTTTGCCGCCGTAAGCCCTCGCGCGTGGAAAGCCTGCGAAGCCGCGAAATTACCGCGCTTTTATCTGGATTGGAGAACAATGAAAAACTCCCTTAAGGATAAAGAAACCCCTTATACGCCGGCGGTTCCCTTGGTCGTCGCCCAGGCCGAAGCCTTGCGGTTGATTAAAGAGGAAGGGTTGCCCAATGTTCTTAAGCGCACCGCCGATATGGCTTCTTACGCGCGCGCTTGGGCCAAGGACCTGGGCCTTAAAACCCTCGCTCAAAATCCCGCGCATATCTTGACGGCAGTTTACCTTCCGACGGGAATTGACGGCAATCAACTGGTTAATTCCCTGCGCGAAGAGGAAGGAATTTCCATCGCCGGAGGCCAAGAGGCTTTGAAAGGAAAAATTATCCGCGTCGCGCACATGGGATACATTTCCCAAGAGGACCTAAAGGCAGGCCTTGATGCCCTTAAAAAAAGGCTTTCCCCGGTTCTTGAAAAAAAGTGACGCAGACGCTATGCCTTCCGTAATTTCTTTTCGTGAAGCAACAAAGATTTACCGTTCTTCTCATTTGGGCCGGACCATAAAGAAAATTGGGTTGGTTGATTTTTCCATCGATGTGGAGAAAGGGGAAGCCTTCGGGCTCCTGGGCCTTAACGGAAGCGGAAAAACGACGACTTTTAAGCTGGCCTTGGGACTTTTGACTCCCAATTCCGGAACCGTAAAAATTTTTGACCTCTCGCCTATGACAAGGTCTTTTTATTCCCGCATTGGTTACGTCCCCGAGCTTCCTTATTTCCATTCTTTTTTAACGGTCAAAGCCTGCCTTAAATTTTACGGGAAGCTTTCGGGGCTTTCTCAGGCCGATATTCAATCGAATTTGGACCGTGTCTTATGGGAAACCGGCCTTGTCGTTTATAAAGACAAACGGATTTCAGAATTATCCAAGGGCTTATCTCAAAGAGTCGCCTTGGCCCAAGCGACCATTCATAGCCCCGACCTTCTCATTTTAGATGAGCCGATGAGCGGACTCGATCCCTTGGCCACCCGAGACTTAAGAGAATATCTCTCCCGCCTTTTGGAAGAAGGAAAAACAATTTTTATCTCATCTCATAGTATTTTTGAAATTGAGAAATTGTGCCATCGGGTTGGGGTGCTTAAAGAAGGGCGCTTAATTCGCATTCTTCAAAGAAAAGATTGGGTTGAATTTCCCGGAGGGCTTGAAGGGCGTTTTGCCGAAATCGTTCAAAACGAAGGCTCGACCAAGGCGCTGCTTAGAAACTCCGTCAAATGAAGCAAATCTGGGTTTTAGCTCTTGATTCTTTCCTTGAAAATATCTGGAATCGGATTTTTATTTTGGTCGCTATTTTTGGCGGACTTTTGATTTATACGAGCCTCCTTTTGGGAGTTTTGGCCGCCGATCAGGAATTACGCGTTTTAATGGACTCGGGACTGGCTTTAATTGAGATCGTCACATTAATTGCGGGGCTTTATTTTTCCGCGACCTTATTTTTAAAGGAAATTGAGACAAAAACCATCTATTTAATCTTATCCCGTCCGCTTAATCGTCTGCAATATTTGTTGGGACGCGTTTTAGGGCTATTGCTTTCTTTGGTCTTAATTATGCTCGTCATGTCCGGGCTCCATGTTATTCTTCTTTTGCTTCATCACTGGAATTGGCAGGACTCGTACCTTCTGTCTCTGTTGGGGATTTTCCTTAAAGTCCTAATGGTGACCGCCGCAGCGGTATTTTTTTCTCTTTTATCGACCTCTTCCATCGCCGCGATCGTTTTTTCCGGTTCCCTATGGACGCTGGGAAATTTTACTCCTGAAATCCGCTTCATGACGCAAAAATCATCCGGCCTTGCCGGGGTTTTAGGACAGGCCGCCCTGTTTTTGTTTCCGCATTTTGAAGTCTTGAATTGGAGCGGTAATTTTAATGGCGCAATTATTTTAAGCGGCGCAAGCTATGCCCTTCTCTATTCATCCGTTTTTCTTGCCTTGTCTTGGCTTATTTTGCGAAAGAAAGAATTTTAATGCGTTCTTTTTTGCCGATTTTTTTATCTTTTTTCCTCCTCAATGGTTTTTTTTCTTCATTTGAACGCCCCATTTCCCTGCCGGATCTTTCTTATTCAAAACATCCGGTTGAAATTCTGGCATTTCTTAATTTAGGACTTAGACGCCTTGCCGCCGATGTGGAGATGATTCGCCTTCTGATCTATTACGGGTCGAGCGAGGCGATGGCCGATGAGTTAAACCCGCCCAAGGACGCGCCGCTTTATCCGGGAATGTTTTTTCGAGCGGAGGAAATTCTAAATCTTGATCCGTCCTTTAACTATGCGCGTCTTTATGCCGCCGGCGCCTTGGCCTTCAGCTTAGGCCGCCCGGTGGAGGCTCTTCAACTGATGAAAGAAGGCCTCGTTCTTGAACCGGAAAATGAGCAATTCAAGGCCTACATCGCGGCCATCGCTTTTTCCGCCAAGGGAGACCCTCAAAAGGCTGTTGATGCCCTAAGCCCTTATCTTGAGAGAAAAGATACCCCCAGCATGCTCATTAATATCTCAGCGTTTATTTACTATAGATTGAAAGAGATGGATAAAGCCGCTTCTCTTTACCGGCGGCTTTTAGACTTGAGAAACCCGGAGTATCATTCGATAGCGAAAAAAATGCTCAGGAGAATAGCCTTAGATAAGACTTTCTCTCCCAGACGTAAAAGATTTAAACGCTGAGAAGTTCTTCAACCTTTCTTGATTTTTGCCCCAAGGCCTCGGCCACGGCCTCGCAGGTGATTTCTCCGCCGTAGGCGTTGATGCCTTTTTTCAGCGCAGGGTCTCTTCGGGACGCGTCTTCAAGTCCGTATTTTGCAATAGCCCTGGCGTATTTGAGGGTCACATTGGTCAAGGCATAGGTTGAAGTATTGGCGACTGCTCCTGGAATATTGGGAACCGCATAGTGAAGAACGCCGTGTTTAATGACAACGGGATTGTCGTGGCTAGTCGTTTCCGCAGTTTCAACGCAGCCGCCCTGATCAACCGCGACGTCTACTATAACCGAGCCGGGACGCATTTTCTTGACCAACGCTTCGGTTACGAGTTTAGGCGCTACGGCTCCCGCAATAAGAACGGCCCCGATAACCAAGTCGGCGTTGATAATGGCGTTGTGGATATTTTCTTCGTGACTCATCAGTGTGGTGACGGAATTGCCAAAGACGTCGTCAAGATAAGCCAGACGTTGGGCGGAAATATCCAAAATGTTGACGCGCGCGCCCATTCCAACGGCGATTTTGGCCGCGTTGATTCCAACCACGCCGCCTCCGATGATGCTGACGGTTCCACGATGAACCCCTGGAACGCCGCCAAGCAAAACGCCGCGCCCGCCGTAATGCTTTTCTAAAAACTGAGCTCCGATCTGAACGCTCATTTTTCCGGCTACTTCCGACATCGGAGTTAGAAGGGGAAGACTTCCATCGTCAAGTTGAATCGTCTCGTAGGCGACCGCGCGCAAATTCATTTTTTTGAGGAATTGGACAAGTTCGGGCGCGGGGGCAAGATGGAGATAGGTGTAGAGAATCTGGCCCTTATGAAAATAAGAAAATTCCTCGGACAAAGGCTCTTTGACTTTGATGATCATATCCGAGTCGGAGAAAAGTTTTTTCTTGTCCGAAACAATCACGGCTCCAGCCGCTTTATATTCCTCATCCATAATGCCAGAGCCAAGCCCGGCGCCTTTTTCAATCAAAACCTTGTTTTTGTCAGCGACTAAGGCCCTAACTCCACCCGGGACCAAGCCGACTCTGTGTTCGCGATTTTTAATTTCCTTGGGAACTCCGATAATCATTTTGCCTCCAATTCAACCGTAAAACGACTTCCGCCACCTTGGCGGTCCTCAACAAAAATGGTTCCTCCCAGTGTCGTTACGGCTAAACGGCAGAAGGCCAAGCCAATTCCCATTCCCAACGACTCCGCCGCCAATTTTGAATGTCCCACCGCATATTTGTCGAAAATATGGTTTTTGAGATGCGGAGGAATTCCGGGGCCACGGTCAAAGACTGAAAAACGGATTTTATTGTTCACTTTGGACCCCGTAAGCTCAACGTCTTGCCCTTTGGGGGTAAATTTAACGGCATTGGACGTCAAATTGACTAGAATTCTAAAAAATAGGTTGGCGTCAGTGGTCAAGGTTTTCGCCTGGGAATCGATGGTGGAAACAATCTGAATGTTCTTTCTATGGCAAGCGGGGTTAAACAGGGATTTTAATTTTTCCATCATTGTTTCAACTGAAACCTGCGACAGCTCGACCGGCAATGCCCGTTGTTCAGAGCGCCCGATATCTAGGATGTCATTGACCATCAAAAGCATAAAATCGGCGGCTTCTCCGGCGTTGGAAAGAAGATTTTTATAAGTATCTTCGCTGATGAGTCCCCGGCTTTTGATGATGTCCAGAGTTCCTTTAATCGAGGTGAGCGGCGCTTTTAGGTCGTGGACAATCATGTCGGAAAGGTCTTGCTGAACGCGGTGAAGAATCTCAAGATCATAATTGCGGCGCGCCAGCTCATCTTGAGACTCCTTTATTTTCAAATGGACCTTGACGCGCGCCAAAAGCTCTTCGATGGCGAAAGGCTTTTGAATATAGTCTTGGGCTCCGACTTCAAAGGCGGCAAGTCTTGTCTGCAAATCGCCCTTGGCGGTTAGGAAAATAACGGGAATAAAGGGTCCGACCCCGGTTCTGGTCATTTTGCAAACATCAATGCCGCTGCCGTCCGGCAGTCCAATGTCGACGATAATTAAATCCGAGCGTTTCTTGCTAAAGAACTTAAGTCCCTGGGTTGCGGTTTCGCACGCGGTGACCGCAAAACCGTTTGATTGAAGAACCGTTGACGCAAAAGAGCGGATATTGGCATCGTCTTCAATCAACAAAATATTATAAGCCATAGATTAATCTTAGTCTAACATATTCGGGAGGGGTCAAATCGGCGGCGGATTTAGCAGCGCCTTACCAACCGGAAAACCTTAAGGCCGCGGCGCAAAAGATGATTCCGGTCAAGACAAAAAGATTGACCGTTCCCCAAATCTTCATTTTTGAGGCAACCGTGCGTATTTGTGCCGGATCCTTGAGATTGAGCATTTGGGGACCCCAAACGTAGGTGTGAAGAAGGGTTAGGATGACCATTAAGGCGACCAAAACCATCTTGATCGCAAAAATTCGTCCCCAAGCGCCCAGAAAAATAGCGGGGGTTTCGCGAATTTCCCAAAGTTTATAGAGCCCGGTTAAGAGAAGGGTCGTCCAGCATCCCCACATAATTATTTTAAATCGGGCGCCAATTTCTCGATAGATTTCAAAGCGCGTAGAATCCTTTAAAAATTTCCGAAGTATCGGCTGAACCGCCAAAGATATCGTAAACGTTCCGCCGACCCATAGGATTGCGGCCATCAAATGCAACCAATGAATAAAAGCGTCCATCTTACCTAATTTCTAACGGGCACAAATTCATCCCAGCCAAAAAGAGCTGGATATTCTTTCCAGGGGCCTTCGCAGACAAGGTCATAACGACAATTATTGCATTTTGCGGTCTTTGACTTGCCTTCGTCATGCCGGTAAGCCGTGTAATCCTCGATGACCGCTTCAGCGTCATAAACCGCAGTATGCGGAATGATTCTTTCCGCCACGTATTTTTCATAGCCAAGCATGAGGCAATAGGGAATCGCTTCTGTCATGCAGGAAACTCCGGCTTTAATTCCAATATCAAGCCCTTGAAACACATAGGGCATGATCTGAGATTTTTTCGGCACGATTTTGTTTTTGTTCTTGTCGGCTTCGCCCAGGATATGGACGAAAGCAAATTGATATTGATTGACCCCGAGGGCAATCAAGAGCGCCGCCAAATTCGGCAAATCCCGGTAATTCTCCTCGGTAATGACCGTATTGGTTAGAATCTTTTGCCCCAATTTTTTTAAATTTCTAATGCCCCCGACGACCTGGACGAAGGCTCCCGGAACGCGGGTCAGTTCATCATGGATTTCCGCTCTTGAGCCGTGAAGAGCGGGGGAAAACTCATTGGCGCCGGCATCAATGAGCTCCCGGCAAAAGTCTTCATAGAAAAAGCGGCGGCCGTTTGACTGTATCTGGATAGTTTCATAACCGAGCTTTCGCGCCAAACAAATTGTTTTAAGAAGGCTTTTGTGAACTGTCGGCTCGCCTCCGGTAAGGACTAAGCTTCGGGCGCCCTTTTCACGGCCCTCTTCAAGGCTTTTTGTGATTTGTTCGGAAGTCTTCGGGCCGAATTTGCTACGCTTATCTCCCTGGACGCAAAAATGACAACGATTGTTGCAGGCAAAACCGAGCTTAAGATCGACTCTCTCAGTCATTACTCAGTTTTTGGTTTTTGAGCGCGTTTTCGGCGATCCAGTCTTGCGTTCGGCAGGAACAATAGTAAACCGACATCTTAAATTTATGGAGCAAGGCATAAAGAAGATGCCCGTAAACAGTTTCTTCGCTTTTGGCTACCGGAGACCAGGTCAGCCTAAAGGCATGAGATCCATCAGAGGACGCAAGGTAACCGCGTTTTTTTAAAGAATCGATGTTGGCCGCGCTTGCAAAAAGTTCGTGAAGAATCAACTGCTTGACG
Organism: bacterium; assembly: GCA_021846045.1. Taxonomy (GTDB): domain Bacteria; phylum Elusimicrobiota; class Elusimicrobia; order UBA1565; family UBA9628; genus JAKAQV01. Next base: position 8,957 of record JAJZCM010000025.1, read on the forward strand.
CCCAATTCATCAAGATAATGCATTAAATCGCGAACGACTTTTTTGTGTTCCGGAATCGCCGGCATCTCAATTTCCACGTCGTTAAAAACTTCTCTCGCTAGACGGACAGGCTCAGCGTCGTATCCGCGGGCGGCAAGATCGATTCGGAGTCCGGAAACTCCGGCAGCTTTAAGCTCCTTAAGAATTGGAAGGGTCAACCGATCGGCATTGGTGTAGAGATCAATCCAAAGATCTGGGGAAAGATTTTTCCTTAAGGCCGCTATCACCTCAAAAACGCGCTTGGGAAAAAGAAGAGGCTCGCCGCCCCCGATTCCCACGCTCTTAACTCCCAAAGTCTTAAGACTGAGAATCGCTTCATCCAGAGAAGCGACCTCTCGCCCATGAACGCTGAGAACATCTTTGCGGGGCTTGGGGTTAAAGCAAAAAAAACAATCGCGGTTGCAGAGAGTGGTAACGCTTAGGTGGCTGGCTTCTCCGGCCAAGCAAGGCTTGCACCCCTGGGACAGTTCCTGGGTGTAGAGAGTTCCTCGTTCCGGCCATCCCTTAATTCCATGGGATTTAAGCGCGCGCAAAAACTTGGCTTTCCGGCGTTCCGTCATTTCAGCATGAGTTTCCAGCGGCAGAGACTCCTTTCGGGCAAGCCCTAAGGCGTATCGTTCAAAAGTTTCAGACAGCGGCTGGGTCATAAGCGCAGGCCGGCTCCTCGGCAAGGACATTATTGTAGGCGAAATAAGCCCGTGCGCGGCATCCGCCACAGACATTTTTGAAATCGCAGACTCCGCAGCGACCTTCGAGAAGATCAGGCGTGCGAAGTTTTTCAAAGAGTTCCGATTCATTCCAGATTTGTTTAAGAGGAGTTTTCTTCACGTTTCCTGATGAAAGAGGCAGGTATCCGCATGGGAAGACATCCCCTTTGTGAGAAACAAAGCACATATGAATTCCGGCCAAGCAACCCTTCCGGTCTTTTGAAGGCTCTTCTTCAACTCGGTAATAATGGGGAGCGCATATAGCTTTTATGGGGAGGTTTCCCGCCTTATCTTTTTGCGCGACCCACTTGAGCCAATCTTCCACGTCCCCGGGCGTCAACATGTCGGAATCCGCGATCTCAACGCCGCAACCGACCGGAACCAAGAGGAAAAGATAAAGCGCGAAGGCGCCCAATTCTTTTGAAAAGTGATAAATTGATTCAACCTCGGAAACGTTCTTTTTTGTGACCGTGAAATTAATTTGGACTTTTATCCCCGCGTTTTTAAGGGCCAAAAACCCTTTTAATGCCTTGGCAAAATTTCCCGCTCCGCGAAAGGCGTCATGGGTTTCTGCTAACGCCCCATCGAGAGAAATCGAGGCGTAATAAACTCCGGCATCCGCTAAATGATTCGCGATTTTTTCGGTCACCAGCGTCCCATTGGTCGCAAGCCCGGATGGCAGGCCCTTTTCCTTGGCATAAGAAATAAGCTCAAAGATATCTTTTCTAAAAAGAGGTTCGCCCCCGGAGAAGATGAGGACTGGGCGGCCCATGTCTGCAAGCTGATCAATAAAGGATTTCGCCTCTGGCGTCGTCAGCTCATCCGGGGAACCTTTAGTGAGAACATCGGTACGGCGGCAATGAATACAGCGGAGATTGCATCCGGCCGTCACTTCCCAATAAACCCGCCTGAGCATCGCAGCCGCAGGCGGGTTCATGGGATGTGTCTCCGCAATTAATTAAGAATGATGAGCCGGCGCCGCTGAAGCGCTGCCGGAAGCGGTTTTCTTGGTGGAAGACGCAACTCCGAAAATACGCGCATAGTCCTTGGGGTAATTCTGCTTAAAGCTTTTAACAAGTTTCTCGCGGTTTGCTTCCCATGCTTCGGTGTTTTTTCCAGTTTTTCGAATTTTTGAATCATAGACTAAAAATTCGAAAATTCTTTTCCCTTCCGAAGGACGGATGTTCGATCCGGGCTTGGACATCATTTTGTGGACGTATCGGCTCCAGATTTTTTGGCCAACTTGCCAAACTTTGGGATGGGAGAAGATTTCTGGATTGGTTTTTTTGTCCGCCGCCTGTTCGGCTGCCGTAAGCTCCAAAAACTGAGAGTTAATCGGGCGCGCGATCGTGTGGCAAGCCGAACACTTGTTGAGAAACAAGTGGTAATACATCTTCATTTTGGGAGGATATTGGGATACGTCAATTGACGTCGGCCCAAAGTCATTGGGATAAATGCCTCCGGATTTATCCGCCGAATACCCCAAGGACAAAAGCGATACGCTGATCATGACGGCTCCACCTACAACCACGGCTACCTTTTTTATGTTCATATAAGTCTCCTTTCTATTTTTTTACTTCCTTAAAATCCGACTTCCAACTGAGCGGTCAAGCGATTTCCCATTGGAAGTATCGCCGCAGTCGCTCCGCCCGCGTTCATTCCCGCGAGTCCTCCGCCATATCCACGCCCGGTATCCACCGTATATTCAAGGAAGCCCTTGAAATTCGGCGCGAAATAATGGGCAACTTGGGCGGTGACATAGTTAAAATGCTCATTTCCATTCCACAAGCTCATCCAGTTTTCTCTGATGAGGGGGACGAGGAAGGCATAATCATGGTAATCTCGCTTATAGGTGTAAAAAAGTTCGGCATAAGCGGCCTGGTCGGTCTCAACCGCTCCCATGACCATGTCGGAGTCATGGGCATAAACATAACAGGCGCGTGCGTAAAAGTCATCATACTCCCACAAGGCGTCAAAGCCCCCACGAACGACTTGAACGAAATGGTTGGAAGTTGAAGTCGTTCCGCCCCCAGGAAGGTTCCCGTCCGTTCCAAGCGTGCTGGGGTCGGAATAGCCGCCGCTTTCGCCGTATTGGCCGAAGGTTCCGATCATGAATCCATCGCCGGTGTCATAGGCAAAGCGCGCATAACCATTTCCGCCGCCGCCCTGGCCGGTATTATTAGCGGCGGGATCTTTGGAATATCCAAGGGAGTAATAAGCAAAAGAAGGGCTATCGCTGGAAATGTGAATTTGCCCGTAGACTTCTCCGGTTTGAGTCTGGGTGTTAATGGGAAAGCCGGAAAGATAGGCTTGACCCTCCATTAAAAAATCCGTCGAACGATTCGCGATCGTCGGGCTTTCGGCCGAGGTAATCGTCTGATAAGGGTCATCAATAAAGAACCCACGGCGCATGAGGACGACGTTATACAGAAGAGACGGATGATAACCGAACCTTAGATCTCCCATTCCTGGAGCAAAACCGTTAGTGACATTGGCGTCCATCTCGCCGAAATAGGAGACATGCTTGGCCGCATCGCCGCCCGCGATGAACATATCAATGTCATTGATGGGCTGAAAAAGAGGGCCATTGGAAGTGTTTCCAGCGCTGCCGCCCATTTGAGTTCCCGTGTTAGCCATTCCGTGTCCGGTATCCAAGGGTCTTGAGCGAACAATGACAGCCCAAGGCATGGTCGCCTCGGTCCAGAGCTCTTGATTCTGGCTCTGGAGAACGCCGTCGGTTGACCCGCGGGTTCTTACATATCCATTCATTTTAAATTGTCGCCCATAAGCGTTTAATGTTGGGAAATCGGCATGACATTGAGAGCAACTCATGTGGTATTTGCGCGCAAAGGCCGGAAGAGCTAGGGCTTGATTGATTCCATCAGGCCTAACCGGGCACAAATGCCTGAGACTATGAAAATAAGGCGGCAAAAGCCACAAGAGGCCCAACACTAAAGCGGAAACCGCTATTTTGCGAAAGACATCTTTTGCAGTTTTGATAGTCCCATCACTTCCATCCGTCATTGATTTTTTCTCCTTTTATTTTTAGTGACTTTGAGTCTCTCTGACTTTAATTCTAGCGTTTTATCCAGCACTTTGATAAGGTCAAAAGCGGTAATGACTCCCACGACTTCACGGCTTTCGGTGACAAAAACACGATGAATGCGTTTTTTTAGCATCTCTTTAACGACATCGCGAAGAGAGGTTTCTTTATTGACGGAAAAAAGTTTGGGGGTCATCCATTCCGTAACCATGTCTTCTTCCTTTTCCGCATGAAAGCCGATGCCTTGAGCGATAGCCTCAAGAGCGCCAAGGGTTCTTAAGGCTCCTCGGTCCTCTCCCCTAGAGGCGCAGGCAACATGATCCCGCTCGTAATGCGTAATGTCAGTTTTAGTCAAAACTCCAACGGGGGAAGCGCTGCCGTTTAAAACCGGGGCCCCGCTAATGTTTTTGTCCAAAAAAACGGAGGCGGCATGTTGCATGGTGTCTTTTGAAGAGATCGTAACAACGGGGGAAACCATTACGTCTTCGGCGTGGAGTTCAAAATCGATTCTTTGGATTTTCCTCATCTTAGGGCTCCGGCGATTTTTTCACTCGCAACAAAATGGCTTACTTTCTCAACCGGGAATGCATCTTGAAGAGAGAAATCCCTTTTTTTTCGCAGAGAAGATAAAACTTTAGCCAATACGTACACGTGAGACGGGCGCTCGCTTGTGGAAATGCTTTTGGAATTGCAATCACATAGCAAAACCAATTTCCGGCGCAAGGAAAGAAGAGCCAAAGGCTTCATTAAGTTGAGAGCATAGCTTGAACGCAGCTCCTTTTCGTAAGCTGTTTGGAATTCTTTTTGGGTCAACAATCCAAGGCTGAGGCGTTTGCGCAAAACATAGCTGGGGGCAAGCCCGGGTATCCACGCGTCCATTGCGCGCAAGGTTTTTCCGCCGGGGCGTTTCCAGGAAGGAAGAATTTTGTAGCCGTTTCGGTTCCATCCCAGCTTTTCCACGATGATTCCGCTCTCCACGAAGTTAGTATAACGCTTAAGGGGGGAATAGTTCCATGACCTGGGTCATATTTTCCAAAAAAGATTGGAGAGACTTTCTAGCGGCTGATGTCGATGAGGAGTTCCGGCTTATGAATGACTATTTTCCCGCGGGCGGAGGAGAGAATTTTCTTATCTTCAAGCTGTTTTAAAGCGCGGAAAGTTGTTTCCAAAGTTGCGCCGACGAGTTCGGAAAGTTCTTTTTTTGTGAAGGGAATTGTGGGTCCGTGAACTTGAAAGAGTCTGGTTAAAACAGAGGCAATTCTTTTGGGAACGGCTTCTTGGCCCAAACACCTTAACCCCTGGACATCTTTAAGGCGCTCGGAACAGAGAGAACAGAGCCCGCGGACAAACCCGCCGTTTCTTGAATAACAATCCAAGAAGATTCTTTCCGGAATTAAAATGACGCGGCTTTCCTCGGCGCAAACGGCGGTGCAAGGATAGTCTCTATTGTTGGAGCCGAGGCGGCACAAAGTGCCAAAAATTTCTCCAGGCGCCAGGCTTTCAAGCGCGAAGGACTTGCCGTCCGAGGTAAATTTAAAGACCTGAAGTCTTCCTTCATATAGAACCCAGACTCCTTCGGCTGGCTCGCCTTCGTTATAGATCGTATCGCCTTTTTTAAAGGTCCTGAGCTTAGAGACTGAAACTAAAGAAGAAAGCTCTTGAGGAATTAGGGTCTTAAATGGGTCTATCGATGACAGAAATTTTTCAATTTCGTTTGCGGCCATTTCTCATTATATAATTTTGTTCGTAGAATTCGGAAAAAACCGTGCTATAATAAATCGAGCAAGGGATTAATGAGGATAGTTTCTCGTTAAAAAACTTGCCGAAGACGTTAATAATAATAAGAGGTAATAATCATAATGAAAGGAACAGTAAAGTGGTTCAACGATCAAAAAGGCTACGGATTCATCACTCCTGAGGACGGAACTCCGGACGTGTTTGTCCATCACTCATCCATCGCCATGGACGGGTTCAAGACCTTGGCCGAGAACCAGCAAGTTGAGTTTGAGGTGACCAAATCGGACAAAGGTCCGAAGGCCGCCAATGTCAAGCCGCTCGTCATGGCCTAAACCGGCAGCGGACGACAACCCCGCGCGAATTTTTTCGCGCGGGGTTTTTTTATGTCGCGATGGAATTTTTTGTAGAATAGCTTCGTGCCGGGGTAGCTCAACGGTAGAGCAATCGCTTCGTAAGCGATAGGTTGTGGGTTCAAATCCCATCTCCGGCTTGTTTCATTTTCCGCCTTCCCGCCTTAAACCTTGACCCCGCTGGAAATTTTATTACACAATGATGGTAGGGGCTTAGAGTCCTAAGGGCAGGAGGTTGGTTATGAAAAAATCAGTGTCCGTGGTAGCAAAGTTGGGAGGGGCCCGTTCTGGCCTCATCGGCAGACTCAAGGGGCTTCAACCATCAAGTAAAGCGTCTCCAAAAACATCTCCGGCCCCGCAATGGGTCAATGTTGATTATCCACGTCCCAGCGACAAGGTTTCAAAAGGACATTACGCCGTTCGCGTTCACGCCCCTTGGGCCAATGAGGCGCAGGTTTCTTTAAACGGAACTTCCTGGAGCGCTTGCCGAAGCGATGTGGGATTTTTCTGGTATGACTGGCATCCGGAACGCTCCGGAATTCAAAAAATTTATGCGCGAGCCCGAAATGGCGCGGGAGCTTGGACCAAGGCGGAAACAAGAGAATGCGAGGTGGAATAAAATGCACAAATCAACCGAGAACAACAAAGTCAACCCTTTAAAAGCCCTCGAGGCCTTTGGGCAAAGCCCGTGGCTTGATTCTTTAAGCCGGAAGCTCATCGATAGCGGAGAACTTGCCAAACTGGCTAAGGAGGATGGCCTCAAGGGCATTACCTCCAACCCCGCGATATTCGATAAGGCTGTTTCCCAAGGTTCGGATTACGACGCGGCCATTCTCAAAAGATGCGATCAAAAGATAACCGATACCGAGGCTTTGTTTGAATCCATCGCGATTGAAGACATTAAAGACGCCGCCGAGGTGCTTTACCCTGTTTATAAAAATTCAGGAGGAAAAGACGGCTTTGTCAGTCTCGAGGTGTCGCCGCGCTTGGCCCGAGATTCGGAGAAAACTCTTGAAGCCGCTCGCCGCCTTTTTAAGGAACTGGCGCGGCCAAACGTCATGATCAAAATTCCCGGAAACCGCGAAGGGCTTTCCGCTGTGGAAAAATCTCTGGCGGAAGGCATCAACATTAATATCACGCTTCTTTTTTCCGTTGACCGCTACAAAGAAGTGTTCGAGGCCTATATGAACGCTTTAGAGTATCGAAAGAAAAAGGGACTCTCGATTTCCGAGATTTCCTCCGTGGCGAGTTTTTTTGTCAGCCGCATTGATACCGCGGTTGACGCGCTCGTGAAAGATGACGCTCTCAAGGGAAAAATCGCCATTGCCAACGCGAAGATGGCCTATAAATATTTCCAAGAAGCGTCGCAAACGGCCAAATTTCAAGAACTGGTGAAAGCGGGCGCCAAGCCGCAGCGCCTATTGTGGGCCTCGACTTCAACCAAAAACCCGGCCTATCGGGACGTCTTGTACATCGAAGAGCTGATTGGGGAGCCCACGGTCAACACCATCCCGCTGGAAACATGGAACGCCTTTAAGGAGCATGGAAAATTACGAGCCTCGCTTAAAGAAAACGCTGCTGAGGCCCAGTTGATGATTGAGAAACTGCCGAAAGCGGGAGTCGATTTGAACAAGGTCTGCAAGGACTTGGAAGACGCCGGAATCAATGCTTTTGCCGATTCTTACGCGCATCTTTTAAAGAATCTCGAAGACAAAATGAAGGTGTTGGACTTGAAATAGTTGAGGAGTTTATGAGCGAAACAGTTGTCACGCCAAGAGTTTTAAGTCAGCCGGAATTGAGTTTGATGGAGGAACGCCCGGAACCTTGCGCCCTCGTTATTTTGGGAGGCATGGGAGACTTGGCGCATCGCAAACTCTATCCAACTCTGGCCTACCTTCACCAGCAAAACCTTCTGCCTTCCAGTTACGCCATCGTCATTGTCGCCCGCCGGGAGATGACCGATGAGAGCTTAAGGCAAGTCATCGGCGAATCCATCGCCAAATCCGGAATGAAGGAAACTCCTGCCGGTTTTTTGGAAAGGCTGTTTTTTGTCAAGGGAGATTTATCCGATCTGGATTTCTACGCGCGCCTTAAAGTTCGCCTTGAAGAACTCTCGAAAGACATGCAATTGAGCGGGCACATGTTTTATTTCGCGACATCCCCGACTCTTTACCCCGTCATTTTGCGGAAAATGGCGGAGTCGGGACTCAACAGGCAAGAAGGCTTGTCTGACTGGCCCCGGGTCATTATCGAGAAGCCTTTTGGAATGGACCTGGAATCGGCCATTTCTCTAAACAAGGAAATCCATTCCGTTCTTCCTGAAAACCAAGTTTACCGCATTGACCATTACTTGGGAAAAGAAACGGTGCAAAATATTTCGATTTTACGCTTCGCCAACACTTTTTTTGAGCCGGCCTGGAACCGGGACCACGTCGATCATATTCAGATTACCGTCGCCGAATCTATCGGCATTGAAGGCCGTGGGCCGTATTATGATCAGTCGGGAATTCTGCGCGACATGTTTCAAAACCACCTTCTTCAGCTTTTGAGCTTGGTGGCTATGGAGCCGCCGGCGCGCTTTCAGGCCGACCCGATCAGCGACGCAAAAATTAATATTTTGCGCGCTATTCCCGACATGAACGCTCAAAACCTGGTCTTGGGGCAATACGCCGGGGCTCAGATTGATGGAAAATATTTTCCCGGCTACCGTGAAGAGACGGGAATTTCAACCGACTCCAGAACTCCAACTTTCGCCGCCGCGAAACTTGAAGTCGACAACTGGCGCTGGCACGGCGTTCCATTCTACTTGCGTTCCGGCAAACGGTTGCCGAAAAGGGTGACCGAAATCGCCGTTCATTTTAAGCACGTTCCGGTCTCCATCTTCAAGCCTTTATTGGCCGAAGAGCTCGCTGCCAATACTCTTAAGCTTAGGTTGCAGCCGGATGAAGGCGTTTCGGTCTCTTTCGAGACCAAACATCCCGGATCAAAAATTTCCTTAAGCACCGTGACGATGAACTTTGACTATTACAAAGCCTTCGGCATTTCCCAGCCGGAAGCCTACGCTCGGTTGATTTTAGACGCTTTTATTGGAGATAGAACCCTTTTTACCCGCAGCGATTTTGTCGAGGAAGCATGGAGAGTTCTGGCGCCAGTTTTAGAAGCCGGCAATAAATCCAAGATCATTCCCGTTCGTCCTTACGGCTCGATGGCTGGAGACTGGGGGCCGCACGGCGTGGGCGAACTTCTAGTTCGAGACGGGCGAACCTGGGATCATTTTTAATTCCGTGAAACCCCTAGTTCATTTTTTTGAGCGGATGCCGGAGATGAGCCTTGCCGCCGCTGATTTCGTGCTTCGAGAAGCCCAAGCAGCGGTTGAAAAACAAGGCCGCTTTTCCTTGGCCCTTTCCGGCGGCAGCACGCCGAGGGAACTCTATCAACTTCTTTCCCAGCCCAGGTTTTCTGACTTATTTCCTTGGGCTAAGACCCATCTATTCTGGGGGGACGAACGCTGGACCCCAAAAGATAATCCCGACAGCAATTTTCAGATGGCCCAGGACGCGTTCCTGTCCAAGATACCTCTTCCAAAATCCCAGATTTATCCCATGGAAACGGAAGGAGTGGACGCTGAAAAATCCGCAGAAGAATACGAAAAGATGCTCAGAAGTTTTTTTGCGGTAACTACTCACGTCACCCCGACGAAAGTCGGGGTCCAGAGTAGCGATTTTCTGGATTCCGGCTTTCGCCGGAATGACAAACCTAAGCAGTTACTTTTTGCGAAGAAACCGGGCTTTGATCTTATGCTTTTGGGAATCGGTCCAGATGGGCATACGGCCTCTATTTTTCCAAGCGGTCCTGCCTTGGGAGAAAAAACGAAATGGGTGATGTCTGTTCCCGCGCCCGAAGGCATTTTGCCAAGGGTTCCGCGAATCACCTTAACTTTTCCCATCATCAATCTGTCTAAAAAAATTCTCTTTCTATCAGGGCTTAAAGATAAAGAGAAGGTGATTTCTGATATTCTGGAGCTTAAAAGCGCCCTTCCGTCCGCCCGCGTTCAAGCTCAAGAAGAAACCCATTTTTACCTTCAAGGGAAAAAAGATTCGTGAGCATCGAGGAAATCGCTCCAGGTAGTCCGGGGATAGAACCAAGGTGGACTTCAAGCGCGAAAGAAGGCGTCGGCACATCCGCCGATAATAGAAGCCGGGTTTGGTTTACCATCTCTCACGGCATACTCAACGAAGTCTATTATCCTCGAATTGATTTAGCCAATATTCGCGATTTCGGCTTTCTTGTTTCCGATGGGCGTGATTTTTTCTCGGAAGAAAAAAGGGATTGCCTGCATAAAATTAGGCCCATCTCCCAGGGGGTTCCCGGCTACCATTTAAGAAATACCTGCCTCCAAGGCCGCTACCGGATTTCCAAAACCATCATTACCGATCCCTCGGCGGATGTTCTCCTTCAGGAAATCCAGTTTGACCCTTTAATCGGGGAGCTGGATGATTATTCCCTGTTTGCTCTTTGGTCTCCTCATATTAAAAACGCGGGCCGCGGCAACGATGGGTGGGTTGGAGAATACAAAGGACATACTCTTTTGTTTGCCAGGAAAGAAAACATCACCGTGGCCTTGGCCTGTTCTCTTCCGTTTAAAGCCCTCAGCTGCGGTTATGTCGGGGTTTCGGACGGTTGGCAGGATATTCACGCCCATAAAAAAATGGAGTGGAGCTATCCCGCGGCTACAAACGGCAATATCGCGCTGACAGCCGAGATTCCGCTTAAAAAATCGGTCAAGAAAATAGTTGTGGCTTTGGGTTTTGGCGCCAGCGAAAACGAGGCGGCCTTGAGGGCCATTCAATCTCTCTGCGGGGGCTTTAAGGAAAAAGTAGAAGAGTATATCGCAGGGTGGAGCGATTTCCAAAATCGCTGTATGAACCTGGGATCGGAGGGAGAATCCGGTTTTGATGTTTACCGGGTCAGCACTGCGGTTTTGAAAACCCATACATCGAAACGCTTTTCAGGAGGTCTTATTGCGAGTCTCTCTATTCCTTGGGGCTTTTCCAAGGGCGATGAGGACATTGGCGGATATCATCTTGTCTGGCCGAGAGACATGGTTCAGAGCGCTATGGGCCTTTTAGCGGCCGGCGACGCGGACGGGGCCAAACATTCTCTCTTATATCTTGCAGGAACGCAGGAAGCCGACGGACATTGGCCGCAAAACATGTGGCTGGACGGAAGCTCCTATTGGCCGGGAATTCAAATGGATGAGACCGCTCTTCCCATCATTTTCGCCGATTTTTTAAAGAGGGAAGGAAAAATTTCTTGCGCCGCGGCTTGGCCGATGGTCAAAAAAGCCGCCGCCTATATCTGTCGGTACGGGCCCGCCACGGACCAAGACCGATGGGAGGAAGACTCCGGATATTCGCCGTATACCCTGGCCGTTGAAATCGCGGCCTTGCTCGCGGCGGCTGATTTCGCGGAGGAAAACGGCGAAAAAGAGACTGCCGAGCATCTGAGAGAAACCGCCGATCTTTGGAACTTTGAAATTGAGCGTTGGACCTTCGCTTCCGACACTCCGCTGGCTCAACAACACGGAGTCAAAGGCTACTACGTCCGAATTACGCCGAGCCAGGATGATCACGTCAGTTTTCCCAATAAAGAGATGGTCTCTCTCCGCAATCGAAGCTTTACCGAAAGCCAAATCGCGGCTCATAATCTCATCAGCCCCGACGCCCTAGCCTTGGTGCGTTTCGGGCTTAGAGCGCCCGATGATCCAAAAATTTTAGACACCGTCAAAGTCATCGATGCGCTTCTCAAAAATGAGACGAAAACGGGAGTTTCATGGAGAAGATACAACGGAGACGGCTACGGCGAGCATGATGATGGACGCCCGTTTAACAGCACCGGGGTTGGGCGCCCTTGGCCCCTTTTAGCTTTGGAGCGCGCGATGTATGAATTGGCTCTGGGGCGCACAAACAAAGTTCAAGAGATTATTAAGGCCGTAACTTCCCAAACCAGCGTCGGAGGGCTGATCCCCGAACAGATATGGAATGGGAAAGATATTCCGGAACGGGAGCTTTTCAACGGCCGCCCCTCGGGCTCGGCGATGCCGCTGGTGTGGGCGCATGCGGAATATATCAAATTAATGAGGTCTCTCAAGGACGGTAAAGTTTTTGACATGCCGCCTCAGCCGGTCGAACGCTACCAGAAAAAGCAGATGCGTCCCTGGGGGCGAATGTGGAGGCTCAACCATCGATTGAGAAGGCTTCCGGCTGGACGAATTTTAAGAGTCGGACTTTTCTCTCCCGCCATCGTTCGATATTCCTTTGATGAGGGCAATACTTGGTTGGAAATGCCGACCAAGGACTGCGGCCTCAACGTTTACTGCGCTGATATTGAAAGCAAAGGCCTTTCCGTCGGTTCCAAAATTTCATTTACTTTCTTTTGGACTGAATCTCAAAGACAAGACGAACAAAAATTTGAGGTTGAAATCGTGACGGAGAAATCTTTTTCCTCTTCTTGGACTTTAGGCTCCGTGACAGAATAATATGGACATTTGGCGGCCCAGAGTTGAGACAATTTCGAGGTGCGACGAATGCGCACTGCTCAAGCAGTGTAAATGAGGAGCAACAAAGAAATTGGCCAAATATGGGCCGCCAAATGTCCATATTATTCTGTCACGGAGCCTTAGGACTCGTTGCGAAATAAATGAAAAGTTTGCTCAACGCTTTGCAGGAAGGCCGCCTAGTCGAATTGCCGGAAACCGACAAGGCGAAATCCCTTGAATATCTCGCGCATCTCATCGAAGCGGTTCCTGATTTGGGGGTTCGTCCGGAATTGGCGGAAATGATGATCTATCGGGAAAAAGCTCAAAACACGGGAATTGGCTTAGGCGTCGCTTGTCCCCATGTGCGCGCCGAGGGAGAAGGAGAGCTTTTATGTTCGGTCGGCTGGAGCCCTCAAGGAATTGACTACGGCTCTTCCGATGGCAAAAAAGTTCACCTGGTTGCGATGTATTATATTCCGGTCTCTCAAAAAGGCGCTTATCTAAAGGAAGTGTCCTCTCTTGTCGCCGCCGTCCGCCGGGAAGGATGGATTCAAGAAATCGCCAATGCCGCCGATATCGCAACCGTTCGGGAAAGGCTTTTGGACTGGGTTTCAAGCTCCATTGATAAAAGCGCTCCGGACACGAAGGCGCGCATGATTCGTCTTGAGGCTAAGCAGGCGGAGGCCCTCGCTTCGGCGGGAGGCCCTCCTAGCGTTTCAGGAGGGGCAGCCTTGTCGGTGGTTACGGTCATCATCGTGATCATGGCGGATAAGGCGGTCGTCCTAAGTGAAAAAAACGATTTGGTTGCGGCTTTGGAAAATGATCGAACTCTAAAAGAATTAACGGTTCAAAAGCAGCCTTTTTCAAAAGCCGGATATTCTCTCACTTTCCGCTCCGTGGCCCACTATGGAGAGCGCTCTCTCTATGAGTACCTTGCCGTGAAACCCGCCTGAAATAGTTAGTGGAGTGATTAATAAGTCTCTTTACGATTCGTCACCCCGACGCAAGTCGGGGTCCAGGCATATTCTGGATTCCGGCTTTCGCCGGAATGACGGCGACGGAAAAGGGGAACAGCCCCCAATTCTCTAGAAAAGTAAAAAATTGGTAAAAACGGGAAAAACCCCTTGACAGGGGGTCGCTTGCGCCCTACACTTAAGGGTATGAGGAAGAAATATTTTTTCAAGCTGTTTTTTCTAGCCCTGCTTGAATCTTCGACGATTTTTTCTATCGCTTCCGCTGATTCGGACTCGGATAGCGGACAATTGCTTTCTCCTAAGGCTGTCCAAAAAGAAGAGTCAAAGATAGCCGCTAAAAACGATGACATGGCGCCCATTGTGCTCAAAGTTAAAAACGGTTATCAAGGCCCGTTGACTCCCGGGCAACTTCAGAGTTTCGATGGATATATTCACTCAAGGGAAGCTCTTCGGGACCGTATTCGCAAATACATTCCCAACATCGATTTTAGTCAGCCGAATCAAGCTCATCCTGAGATATGGCAAGCCTTCAATGATCATCCGGACTTAAGACAAGCGTTGGATGTTTTCGGGCGAGAAGGCGCGCGAAATTTGGAAGCCATACAAAAAACTCCGAAGACGGGAGACCCTTTTCTTTCCGCGATCGTTAGAGCCGATGGGTTTGGGCGAGACATCATGAAGTCTTTTGCCCCTGGGGGTTCCCAGAGTCCTGCGGCGCCGACGGCCGCGGATTATCTCCTTCAGGGGCAGTTGGCCTCTTCCTCCGGGGACAATAAAGCCGCGCTTAAAGACGCAAAAGCGGCGACGAAAATGGATCCCCAAAACGCCTCCGCGCAAACGCTTCTGGCCCAGGCGGCCTTTCAAACCGGCAATTATCCCGAAGCTGCGTCTGCCGCACAAGAAGTGTTGCAAAACCATCCCAAGGATAAGACCGCCATGGCTATCTACGGGCTTTCGGAAGGGCGAAATCCAAGGACCAATGAGCCTTCAGCGGCAAATCCTGTCCAGAACTCCGGCGCGCCTGCCCAATCCAACAGCTACAATACCGTTCAAAATGCGGCGTCCGCCGCTAGCAGTTCTCCATCCCAACAAGCGGCTACGGCCCTATCCGCAAATTCCCTAGACGCGAATTCAGCCTTTCACATGGGAGATTACAGAGACGCTTTAGCTGGGGCCGATCGCGCACTGAAAGCCAACCCTGCGGATGTGGCGGCGAACATTCTCGCTTCCGAAGCCTACGGGGGGATGGGAGATTACGGCAATGCCTTGAAAATGGTCAATGCGGGCCTTAGGAATTCCGCCCACAACTCCAAGCTTCTCAACTTGCGCTCACAATTTCTTTCAAGACAAGGGCATTATCACGAGGCGCTGGCGGCTTCCAATGTCGCCCTCGAGGGGAATGCGCAAAGCGCGGAAGGCTATTATAGCCGCGCCATGGCCTTGGCCGGTCTTGGGGATAAACATGGGGCGATTGATTCTCTCAAACAAGCCGCGGAACTTGATTTGAAGTATGAAAAGTTGGCCGAAAAAGCGGCGAGTTTGCCGCTTAACTCGGACCTCATGCTTTTGTTTAAGGGCGCGAATGAAAACGGAACTCCGCAGCAGAGGTCTTTGGGGATTTCTTGGGCCGCCACGGCGCTCGGCGCGCGCGGGAAAATGATTTTAGGAATTGTTCTCTTGGTCTTGGCGGGGGCGCTCCTTTTGGGGCGAAAAAATTCTTCCTTCCGCGCCGAGCCGACTTCCTTTCCCGCTTCGGAGGGAAAAACGCGGATCCTTTCTGCCAATCTCATCGCCGGGCAATATCAAATCACGCGTCGAATCGGCTCCGGCGGAATGGGGCTGGTCTACGAAGGAAAGGATGTCAATTTGGGCCGCAGGGTCGCCATCAAGCACCTGAGAGAAGATTTACAGAGAAATCCCCAGGAAAAGGAGCGTTTCTTGTCCGAAGCGCGTCTGGTCGCTTCTTTGGATCACCCCAACATCCTTCGCATTTATTCAATTGCGGAGGAAAAAGGAGAAATCTATCTCATCTTCGAATTTATCGAAGGGAAGACCTTGGATGAGTGGACCCAAGGGCGGAAGCTAAGCCTTTCCCAGGTTTTTCAGGTCTTTAAGCCGGTAGCTCAGGCCTTGGACTATGCGCATGCGAAAGGCATTATCCACCGCGACGTGAAGCCCTCCAACATCATGATTGGAAACAACGGCATCGTTCATGTGATGGATTTTGGCGTCGCTAGGGTGGCCAATACCCAGGCCTCTCAAATGACAAGGACCATCGTCGGCACTCCGGCCTACATGGCCCCTGAAACTCAAGATGGGTTTGTGTCTAGGGAATCCGATATTTACGGCCTTGCCGTCTGCGTCTACGAGTCGCTCGCCGGCCAGCTGCCGTTTACCGCGACTCCCACGGGAAGCGTCAACAAAATCAAGCGCGTTTATCCCCTGATTTCAAGTTTCGGCCTTCCGCAAGGGCTGGACTCTGTTTTTAATCGCGCCCTTGATCCAAATCCGAATTCGCGCTTTAAAAGCGCCAGAGAATTTATACTAGAAATGGAGAAATTTTCCGGAATAAAGTTGTCGGTATGAGAGGAAAATATGTCTAAAGCAGACACCCTAGAAGTTCGCAGAGCCCTGCGGCGCAAGAAACGCGACAAAAAGGGTGGTGGATTTTTCTGGCTGTGGAGTAAAATCCGCTCCGCTTTGGGCTTGGCCTCGGAAGAAGGCGCTGGAACGGGCAGCGCTTTGTCCGGCGGCGGCGCGGCTAGTTCTGCCGCCTCGAGAGCGGCGACGGAGGCTTTGGAGGCTGGACAAGGCCTTGGGCGGGTTTCAGTTCTAAGCCCTCAAATTGCCGTGCCCACGTCTCAAAGTTCGATTTGGATCACTCGCGCGGCCGTTGCGACCCTAGGAATAGGGGTTGTCGCCGCGGGAGCGATTGGGTTTTCGCGCGCATTTTCGAATCCTTCGGTGGCCGCCGGCCCGCATTTTGGCCCTATCGCATCCCTGATTCATATTTTCCACCCTGGATACGGAGGAAATTCTTCCGCCCGCGCAAATTTATCCGGAAACTCCGGAAACTCCGGAAGCTCCGTAAGCGCGGCTTCCCCTTTATCGCAGGCCTCGGGAAATTTAGCCGCTCAAAATTCCGCTAAAACCGCGGCTTCGCGCGCGTCTAGAAATTCCGGAAAAACTGCGGTTTTTCCAAGCGCCTTTAACGGGCTTCCCTCCGCCAAATTGAGTACGGATTTAAATGATGGCGGGCCCGCCGTTGCCGCGCAGGCTCCTCAAGAATCCGGTCAGGCCGCGCAAGAGGCGAGCTTGGTCAAAAACGGACAATTCAGCGCAAACAATAATATTTCAGTGACGCCTATGGTCGCGACGCCCTTGTCCCCTTACATCGCCGCTGGGGTTTCTGTTGGAAGCAAAGGACGGGGTTTTAGCCGTTCCTATGGCGGGCTTCGCGGCATGTCGGAATACGTTCATCCCATGGACAGTTCCGCCTCCGGCTGCGCTTCCGGAGATTCTTCCTGCGATTCCGCCGCCGGAAACGCCATCAGTCAATGGCAAAACGCGCCAATTGTCGACAGCGGACAAGGAATTTCCATGGGTGGTGCCAATGGCGGAACAGCAGACAATCCCCCGGCGGCAAATCCCACCGGCTCTGGCGGCATGGGCAGCGGAGCCCCAGGAACTTCTTTAGCGGGAGATATTTCGAATGTCTGCTCGGCTGACCAAATCCAAAAGGGATACATCTCAAACGGCGGGGTCTGCACGCCCGGCTTTGCGCCCGGTCAAAACAACGCCTCTCCGTGGCAGAACGATTTGCAGACGGCCAATCTCCTTATTGAGTTGGCATCAGGTCTATTGCCTATCGCCTTGGGAATGATGTATGCCTATTGGACGTCCTTGAGCATACCAATCATCGGTCAACTCGTTGCTCTTGCGTGGAAAATTGCCGCCGACATTATGGCGGCGTTAGTGACTGTGATGGGAATATATATCATTTATCTCAGCACCAAAATTGCAAATGAGGGGGGGCATTCGCAGGCTCTTGAAACAGGACTTATGGGTGGGGCTCTTACCGTTATGGGCGGGCTCATGTTCGCCGATGATATCTGGGATTTCTTGCCCACGTGGGATATGTACGCTTATACGGCCATCGGTTCTCTTGCGATGATGCTCACAAAGTTTCTGGGAGGCTGATATGAAAAAAGCGAGTTTGGTTTTAAAAGAAATGCCCGGCGGAGTGATTAGTTCTCCCGCTAAGAAAGAGAAAAAAAGAGGGGGGCTGGCTTGGTTTTGGAATAAAATTACCTCTCCGTTTTCAGGCACGACCGAAAGTGAGGTCTTGGAAAAGCCTGCCGCCTCCAGCCGTGAAAAAACAAGGGGAGCTTTGTTTTGGCTGTGGGACACAATTAAATCTCCCTTTGTCGCCGGAGCCGAGGATGTGGATGCCGCCATCACGAATAAAATCGCGGAACTTGGGGATTTGGAGAATCCGGCTGAAGGATTGAGCTCCACGGCCTCAAGCGCTGGGAAGGCTTTGGACGGAGCCGGAAGTTTAAGCGAAGAAGCAGGAACTTTGGGACAACAATTTGACGAGTTGGCCAGCCGCGTGGCTGCTCGCGTGGGGGCCGAGGCCTCTCCCTGGATTGGAAAAGCTATTGTAGTGGCAACGGCGGCCGGCGTCATCGCCACCGGGGCTTTGGCCGCCCATCATTTTATCAACGCCACTGGAAGCTTTAAAACGCCCTATGGAGGCCCCATTGCGTCGGGAATCAACGCCCATCCCGCGGGTCCCAATAATGTCGCCAATTCACCGATGGGAAATATCGCCTCCGGAGTCAATACCGTTGCCGGAAATAATACAAG
Source organism: bacterium (assembly GCA_021846045.1). Taxonomy (GTDB): domain Bacteria; phylum Elusimicrobiota; class Elusimicrobia; order UBA1565; family UBA9628; genus JAKAQV01. The sequence continues at coordinate 27,214 of JAJZCM010000025.1, forward strand.
TACGGCCCAGTCCGCCCGAACATCCAACACAGGGAAAACCGTTGCCCCCAATGTTCCAACTCCGGCTAGCGGCCAAGCTCCAAAACTCGGAAGTTTAGCCATGCCTTCGGGGGGCTCTTTTGGCGGAGGTTCACCGGTTGGCAACATGGGGGCCGCTCCTCAATACGCCGGTCAAGCCGCGCAAGAAGCGGCTGCGGCAAAAAATTCCATTGCCTGGGCGCCGCAAGCGGTGCCAACGGCGATGTCGGCTCGCAGTGGCGCCATTACTGGAACCATGGGATTTAGGGGAGGAAAGGCTTTTAACAGCGGGCGCAGCTTGGGCGCCTTAAGAACGGCGGTTGGCTATAACGCCGCGATGAACGGCGCGGGCTATTCAGCTGACGCGCAAAACGCCATCAATCAATTTGACAATCAAATGACCTCGGGCGGCGGCGTTTCCCAGGGAGGGATCACGACAGGTAGCGCGGACTCCGCGAATTCCATAGGCGGTAACACTCCGTCCATGATGGGAAGCGGTAGCGGTTCCGGTAGCGGATATGGAACTTCAACTCCCGGAGACATTGCCCAAGTTTGCTCGGCGGATCAGATCAGCAAGGGCTGGGCCAGTAATGGCACGACATGCGTTAATATGATGGGTGGCGGCGGCGGTCAACAGTCTACTCCGTGGCAAAGTCTATTGACGGTGCTTAACATACTACTCGGAATAGCCGCTATCATCAATATATTGGTTGCGCTCTTCTCAATGTTGGGGAATAATCCATTTCTATCATGGATGAAAGGCTTAGCAGGTGCTCTTGTAATTGTCTCTTTAGCGCTTGGCGCAATTGTGATGGGCTTTGCAAATACTGTAACTCAAATGGGTGGGGCTAGCCAAGGTCAAATGTTAATGATGTCTAGTATTGGCAATGAGATAGCGGCAGGCCTTGCTTATTGGAGTTATACATCCCCGAGTTGGTGGATAGCGGGTGGAGCTATCGTTCTTTCCTTAATGAGCAGTCTGGGAACGCTCCTCGGCAGCTGATAAAGCGGATGCGAGCAAGAATTTCGGACGTCCCCGACTCTCTCAAAAGTCGAGCGCCTTGGACAGAGGCTAAAATCCCAGCTTGGAGATTTTATGCGGCGTTTGATAAGGCGCGGTATGGCGTTATCATGCGGTGTATGTTACCTAACTCTGAAAAGTGAACCGTGAGGCGCTCCCAAGAATTCGGACCAGGCGCTGAGGTGGTAAAATGACCTTAAATGGGGAGCAAAAAGATGCGAAAACTGCAGAAACAGTATAGTGCGGACTTCAAAGCCCGCGTGGTCTTGGAAGCGCTTCGGGAAGACCGGACGCTCAACGAGATGGCAAGCCACTACGAGGTTCATCCGACGGCGATTACGCGGTGGAAAAAGCAG
>JAJZCM010000026.1 GCA_021846045.1 bacterium
CCCCCTGAACCCGTTTCCCTGAATTGGATTCTCGCGGCCCACAATGAATACGCGATGAGTTTGCCGCTGTCCCAGACGGAATTGGCGCTGCCCTCTTTCGATAAAAATAGCGGGAAGGCCGGGGGATGAGTTCGATGAAATTTAGGCTCCGTAAATTTCTCTGCGCTCTCCTTTTCAGTTTATCCATGATGGGAACGCCCGTTCTCGCCAAAGCCCACACGCGGAAGAAACGCCCCCTTCCCAATTCCTGGGATTTGATCGCCCAGAGCCTGTCGGGCTCTTCTGTCCCTTATCAAGGAAAGATGGAATTGACGGATTTCCTCAATTCCTCAAGCTCCGTTTCTATGACCGCGATCCGCTTTTCCCCGCCTCATTTTTATCGTCGGGAGATATTCGACGGAGGTGGGAAAGTCAAAGAGATCGCGGTGTCAAACGGAAAAGAGGAATGGGTTTATCGCCGAGATACGAAAGAGTATTGGAAAATGCCGGCTCCCGCCCCCTTGGACGCAAAAAAAGAACTCACAACGCTTAAATCTAATTACGAAGCCTCTCCCCCTGTTCGGGACCGGGCCGCCGACCGTCGCGCTCTTAAAATCAAGCTCTTTTCCCGCAAGGATCATGCCATGGCCCGCATTTTCTGGCTGGACCCTAAATACGGAGTTGTTCTAAAAACCGAAATCTATGATGACAAGGGCCGTTTGAAATACAAATCCGGTTTTAAGAAAATCCGGTTTTTCGTTAGAAAGCCCGTTCCCGCTAAATGGTTTGCCTTGAACATCCCGAAAAAAGCTCGTTCCGCTCAAGAGACCCTCGGAATCGAGGGGCAAAGCGCGCAAAAAAAATTCGGATTCCCGCCTCTAAATCCATCCTGGCTTCCGTTTGGATACGCGCTTCAAGAAATTCGAACTCTCGATCATCAAGGCCGCGCCGTCATTCAGGAAGAATTTTCCGACGGAATCAACGCTTTGTCTCTGTTTGAATATAAAGATACGGGCTCGCCGTTTGACGGAGAGAAAATTCCCTTTTTGAAAGGAACGGCTTATCTTCAACACGCCAGCGAAGGTAAAGTCCTTAGTTGGAAGGAAGGACCCTTGAGACTGGTTCTTATATCTTCCTTGGACACGGAAAAAATTCTCCGCATTGCCGGTTCAATTCCATGAAACAGCGCCCAGCGCCCCGCCAACAGTCTTTCCGCCCGGATCAAGGCGCGCGTGATTTGGCGGCGATTCTCATCTCGATACTCCACCCGCTGATTGAGAAAAATCCAAAAATAAACTCCCTAATAAAAGAAGACTTCCCAACGGATGCGCCATTGATTCTTGACGCTCCCGCGCGCGTGGCCGAACGAATCCCTATTGAGGTCAAAGCCGCTAAAAAAGAAAATTTTCTGGCCTTTTATCTAAACTCGAGAAACCAGCTCATCTTCTCGGAAACCGTCTCCATCGGCACCTTGTCGGCAAGTTTGGTCCATCCTAGAGAAGTCTTCGCCCCCGCCATTGAACACGCCTCCGCCGCCTTGATTGTCGCGCACAACCATCCCTCCGGAGACTGCTCCCCTTCGCCTGAAGACAAAGCCGCGACCAAAAGACTTAAGGAATCCGGCGAACTTTTGGGAATTCCCCTCCTAGATCACTTGATCGTGTCCCCAAGAGGGTTCTTCAGCTTTCGTGAAAATGGGCTATTATCTTAATAGGCCCTTCATGGATAAACTTCGCTTCTTTTGTCTTGTTTGCCTAATCAGCGCATCCGGATGCTCGTCTTATTATTATCATGCCGGAAAATTCGAGGAAGGAATCGGAAACAAAATCGCGGCCTTTAACCTCTACAAGAAGTTCTTAAAACTCTCTCCCAATTCTTCCCGCGCCCTTGAAGTCGAACTCCGCTTAGGAGATACGGAATCCCAAGTCTTTCACCGTTGCGACGAGGCAATTCCTTATTACGAGTCAATCGCGCGCAATGCCGCCCATAAAAATCCTCAGTTTAAAAAAGCCGTTTTGGGGATTTTGAACTGCCCGGATTATTTTCCCTTGGGCTCCGGACGGATTTGGATCTACGGCGACACCTTAAGCCGCGGAAAAAACATGAAAGACCTCTGGAAAACCCTTAATGGACAAGAAGGAGAAAACGCCATATCAACTTCCCTCTACGCGGGGAAAAACCTGGTCCACAAAGGAAAATTCCTGTTTCAAAAAAGAGATTGGGCGGTATTTAGAATCGACGGTCCATCCGCTGTTCCAATTCTGAAATACCCCTTCCATGCGGGAGAGCGCTGGCAATTCGGAAGCGGAAAAAACGAGCGGCGCTTTGAGATTGTCTCGGCTTCGTCAACGGTGAAGACCGCCGCCGGAGTTTTTTCAGAATGTCTCAAAGTCAAGGAAGCTTATGGACGTTTTCCTCATTCATGGAAATATACCTACTACGCCCCCTTTATCGGAGAAGTAAAAACCACCATTGGCGGCCCGGGCTTTGAAAGCCCCAACACCGAACTCATTCGGTATCAATAGGGAATCGCGCTAGAGGCTGGAGGGTTCGCCGTAAAGGCTGAGTCCAATGAGGGCCAAGGAACCGAAAACCGCGTTGGGAATCCAAGCGGCGGCTATGGGCGGGATAAACCCGCTGGAACCGAGGGCCTTGGATATTTCCATCAGCCATAAATACAGGAAAGAGACCGCCAAGGCGATGAAAAAGATTCCCGCCTTGGGAAGCCTTCTCAGTTTAAGCGCAATGGGAACTCCCAGCGCGCAGATGATGAAATTGCTAATTGGATAAGCGATTTTTGAATAGGCCGCCGTTTCAAGCTCAAGCGGGGACACCCCCAAAGCCGCCATTCTTTTTGAATAGCGCTTGAGTTCTCTTAAGCTCATCTCATCCGGGTTCTTAGTCCTGGGAATCAGTTTTTTAGGCGGCACATCCAAATCAGACGTTCTTTTCGCAAAAACTTTTTCTTGAAGCGCGCCATTTGAGAAACTCCGGTACACGCCTTGATAAAAAACCCATTTTTTGAGCGAGGAATCCCATAACGCTTTTTCGGCGTCCAGTTGAAATTCAACCCCGTCTTTTCCCATTTTTTCAAGCAAGGGACGCTGCATGAGCCCTTGGCTCGCGATAAAGACGGTTGCCTGCAAAAACTCATCCGGAGCCCCGATTAAGGCGATATTGTAATATTGATTCCATTCCCATTCCGGATGAATTTTGATTTGCCATAGGCGTTCCGCCTGTCTAAAACATAAAGGAAACAAAGTCTCTTGGAACACAAACCCAAATATGGACACAAAAATGGAAGAGACGAGAATGGGAAGCCAGAAAGAGCGGGTCTGAAACCCGCAGGATTCCGCCCCCAGCCATTCTCCGCTTTGGACAAATCCGATCAAGGCCGTCAAGGTGGCGAGCAAGGTCGCCATCGGAATCACGCGCCCCGTCCAATAAGGCACTTCTAGCCAGAGAAACTCCAAGATCACCCACAAGGAAGCTGAGCTTTTTAAAAGATCGTTCATCTTATCGAACATATCGCCAAGGAAAATCAAAAGGGAAAAAAGAAAAAGGCCAAAAAGAAAAGGCGCTAGAAAGCGGCGAAACATATAGCGGGAAAAGGTGTTGATCATAGGGTCAAAGCCCGAACATACAAGAAAACTCCGGTCGCCAAACCGGCCGCATCCGCCGCCCAAGGCGCGATTCCGGAAAGGTTTGGATTTCTTCTTCCCAATCCAATCCCCAAACTCAAGAGTCCGTAAAACGCGAAGAGAATGCCGAGGCTCAAGGCAAATCCCCGCGCCCGGCTGTCTCGCCCAAGACCGACTCCTATTGGGACGCTGATAAGAAAGAAAATAAGCGGCGACAACGCCTCGGCGCTTCGAACCGATAGTTCCACGCGGTATTCCCGCTGATGCTCGGGAGTAGTCTTGGGATTATGAATTCTTTCGATCAAGGTTCTTGAATTCATCTCCGGAATATCCATGGAAGAAGCGCCGACCTCTTCAGCTAAGGGGATATCCACCTGATAGGTTCCAAAATGTCCGATCGTCAATTTTGTCGGATCGGAATTGGGAAAGAAAATCGATCCGTCTTTCAGAACAAGCTTGGCCCCTAGGGACTTCTGAACGGTCAGCTGTCCATTGGGCGCGACAATGCGCAAATCGCGGGTTTTAGAAATATCCACCAAATAGACATTCCTCATCCGTCCTGTTTTTTTATCGGCTCGGGCCGCGTAAAGCTTCCAGTTCCCCAAAATCAAAAAAGAACCCGGCTCGAGATCAATATGGTTGATATGACTGGAGGCGCGCAAGTATTGCTTGCGAAAAGCATGATAACCTTCGGGGCTCGCTTTATGATTGAGATAGAACAGAGTTCCGGAAAGCAAAACGGTCACGGCAAAAAAAGGCCAGATAATATCCCAAAAAGAAAGTCCGCAGCTACGCATGGCCATAATCTCGCTTCCTTGGGCAAATTCTCCGAAGCTCAAAAGAATAGAGACTAAAAAAGCCATCGGCAACGCCAAAGCCATAATAAAAGGCAAGAGCCGGGCAAAGCAGCCGATGATCCAAAAAATTGAAATCCCCTTCATCACCGCCAAACTAAAGAGCCTTAAAAAATGGCTCATCATTAAGATACCGACCAAAACCATCAAACTGAGGAAAAACAAAGGAGCGAACTTGCGCAGCAGATAACGGGCGATGATGAAAGGCATAATTAGGCGAGGCGCCTTCTCAATTCGTCCCATGGACGGAGAAGGCGCCTCGTTGAGCTTTTTTTAGGAAAGCTTCTTAAGATGCTCTTCGATTTCGGAATAATTGCGCTCTTTGGTGATGTCGGCTTCGACTTTAACCCAGGCGACCTTGCCATTTTTATCAATAAGAACCGTCCCCCTCTGGCTAATATTTCCGGACGGGTGATAAAACCCATAAGCCTTAACCGCCGCGCGGTGCATGTCCGACAAAAGCCGATGCTTAAGCCCCATCTTCTCGGCCCAAGCCTTGTGCGACCAGGTCGAATCAATTGAAATAGCGACGACCTCCGCATATTGGGCGAAGCGCGACAAGTCCTGGCTAAAACAGGCGTTCTCCTTGGAACAGGTCGGGCTCCAATCTAATGGGTAGAAGAAAAGCGCGACGGGCTTTTTGCCTTTGTAATCAGCCAAGTGAAAATTATTCTTGTCTTGATCGGGAAGCGTAAAGTCCGGAGCCATGGTTCCGACGGCAATCGGAGTCGTTTCCGAAGCGGGTGCGTTAAGGGTTGTTTGAGTCATGGAACTACCTCCTTGATTTTATTATGATGAGGCCGCAACGGCCTTGATCTTTATTTCAATCGGTTTTTGTTTCGCTGAAACAATGCTGACGCGAGCCGCCACCTGTCGCGCCAAAGAGCGGAAGGCTTGGGCCGTCGCGGATTTTTCGATGGTCACGACCGGACGCCCTGATTCGCCCGCTTGGCAAATCGCCGGGTCAAGCGGAATATTTCCGAGGATGGGAATTTGGTATTTCTCAGAGACGTATCGCGCTCCGCCTTCCGAAAAAATAGCGCTTGATTGTCCGCAATGGGGACAGGCAAAGCTTCCCATATTCTCAACCACTCCCAATAAGGGCACTTTTAATTTTTCAAACATCGCGGCCGCTTTTCGAACATCGGATAAGGCAATTGATTGAGGAGTCGTCACTAAAACTGTTCCCACCACCGGAGCCGACTGACAAAGGGAGAGCTGAACATCTCCGGTTCCCGGTGGCAAATCGATGACCAAGTAATCTAAATCCCCCCAGACCACGTCTTTTAAAAATTGAATGAGGGCGCTGTGCAGCATGGGCCCACGCCATATCACCGGAGCGTCGGGGTCCATTAAAAATCCCATCGACATGACTTTCACGCCGAAAGCTGTGGGCGGAATGATTTTTTTATCTTCTCTAACCTCGGGAGTCAAATTCCCCACTCCCATCATCTGCGGCTGATTGGGGCCATAAATATCGGCATCCAAGAGGCCGACGGAAGCCCCGTCCAAAGCTAAGGCCGTGGCGAGATTGGCGGAAACAGTCGATTTCCCGACCCCCCCTTTTCCGGAGCCGACCGCGATAATGTTTTTAATCCCAGGCGGCAATACGTTTTCAAGGCGGGGATCTTTTTTTACGTCATGGGTCATGCGAATCTGCACATCAATAACTCCGGGAACCTTCCGAACTGCGGTCATCGCTTCCGCTTCCATCTCCATTTTAAGCGGGCACGCCGGCGTTGTCAGAACATAATCAAACGCGACCATCCCCTCTTTAATCTGGAGATTGCGGATCATCCCCAAAGATACGATGTCCTTATGGAGTTCCGGCTCTTGGCAGGTTTTTAAAGCCTCCCAAACGTTCTTTTCTAGGGCGTCTTGATTAATATTCATTAGTCCCTCTCCTCGTAAAATTTAAAGTTTGGGACAATGCCGCCCTTATGGTTTATTGGAAGAGGCATCAAACAATGAAGAGCATCTCTCTGTATTTAGGAACCGGCCATAAATGATCCGGAACCAAGCCCTCAAGTTCATCGACGATTTGCCGAAGCGGAGCAAACAAAGGCTTTATTTCGTCGCAGTAGAAATAGGCTTGGTCATGCGCATCACTAAGCGCTGCGGCCTTATCCAGGCGTTTTTTAAGAGACTCCGTCCCCTCCTGCGCGCGTTCGATCAACTGGGACACTTTCCCGAGAAGTTCCTTTTGGAAAGGGACCGCTATTTTTCCACCTTCTAACTTGCCAAGTTTCGACAAAGAATCCGCCAATTGTGTTTGATACTCGATCGCGGCGGGAATAAATTGAGTCTGGGCCATTTCCACCATAACTTTGGCTTCGATGTCAATTTCCTTCCAGTATTTATCCTGGAGAACGTGGTAGCGGGATTCCACCTCGGACTCAGACAGGACCTTAAGGGAACCGAACATTTCAACCGATTTTTTGGAGCGCCACGCCTCAAGGGCATACGGGGTCGAAGTGATATTGGGCAAACCGCGCCTCAAAGCTTCCTTCGCCCATTCAGCAGAATAGTTGTTCCCCTCAAAACAAACCCCTTTGCTCTCCTTGTAAATCTTGCGGACAACTTCAAGGATGGCGGCTTTGAATGGCTTTTTAAGCTTCAGTTGAGCTTCGATTTCTTTTTTCGTCTCGACTAACTGAGAGGCGACAATCGAATTTAAGACCGTCAGCGGAACGGCATTATTGAAGGCCGAACCCACAGCTCGGAACTCAAACTTGTTTCCGGTAAAGGCAAACGGAGAAGTACGGTTCCGGTCGGTGTTGTCTCTAAGGACTGCGGGTAGATGATCGATTCCAAAACTCATCCATTCCGCTTCAGTCCCCTTAGAGGTCACGCCGTTCTCAAGGTCCTCAAGAACGGAAGTCAACTGTTCCCCAAGAAAAACCGACATGATCGCCGGCGGGGCCTCGTTGGCTCCGAGGCGGTGATCATTACCGGAAGAGGCAATGGAGGCGCGCAACAAGGCGGAATGCTCCTTGATCGCCTTGATGATTGAGACCAAGAAAGTTAAAAACTGTAGGTTCTCATGGGGCGTGTCTCCGGGAGAAAGAATGTTTTTCCCGCCATCGGTCGCCAAGGACCAGTTGCAGTGCTTTCCGCTTCCGTTGACTCCGGCAAAAGGCTTTTCATAAAGCAAACACGCCAGATCATGCCGCGTGGCGACGCGCTTCAAGACGTCCATCACCATCTGGTTATGGTCAACGGCAACGTTGGTTTCCTCAAAGACCGGCGCGCATTCAAATTGATTCGGCGCCACTTCGTTGTGGCGGGTTTTGAGCGGCACGCCAAGCTTGTAAAGCTCGCTTTCCGCGTCCGTCATAAATTCAAAAACCCGCTCGCGGATGGAGCCAAAATACTGGTCTTCCAGCTGCTGGCCCTTGGGGGAGGGCGCGCCATAAAGCGTCCGCCCAGTCAAGAGCAAATCGTAACGCTCTTCGTAGTAACCCCGGTCTATAAGAAAATACTCCTGTTCGGCCCCCAAGGTTGAGTGAACCCGGGTGGCGGTTTGATCGAAATATTTTAAAATTCCAAGCGCCGATCGGTTCAAAGCGTCGAGCGAGCGCAAAAGCGGGGTCTTCGTGTCCAAGGATTCGCCGCGATAGGACACAAAAATCGTCGGAATGCAAAGAGTGGCGCCTCCCGGAACATCCATCAAAAATGCTGGAGAAGTCGGATCCCAAGCCGTGTACCCTCGCGCCTCAAAGGTGCTGCGCAAGCCTCCACTAGGAAAACTGGAGGCATCCGGCTCCTGCTGAACTAATTGTTTGCCCAAAAGAGACTCCAAAACCTTGCCGTTTCCTACTGGGTCAATAAAGCTGTCGTGTTTTTCCGCAGTCACCCCGGTCATCGGCTGAAACCAATGGCAGTAGTGGGTGGCGCCCTTTAAAACCGCCCATTTTTTCATCGCCAAAGCGACCGCATTGGCCACGTCAAGCTCCACTTTCTTACCATTTTGAATGGAATCCTGGAGTTTTCGATAAATTTCCTTGGGAAGAAGGAGTTTCATCGTCTCGGCGCCGAAGACGTTGCAGCCGAAATAGTCGGATATTTTCGCGACTCCGGAAGGCCTGGAGTTGCTTAAAATCTTGGCGGAACTTGATTCCAACCGGCTGGTATGAGGCATATTGATTTTTCTCCTTATTTCTTGACAACGCCTTAATGGGCCAAGGTCGCAAGTCTTTCCTCGAATTTCTGTTTAACCGAGGTTCCCTCTTCCGGGAGAAGAAAATATTTGCTGGCTTTATGGGATAAAATCGTCAAGAATCTCGCGGAAACTCCCGCGCGGCGATACGCGGCCAATTTATGATGGCCGTCCAGCACAAAGCCGGCAAAGAAAGAATGGAAATTTGCGGCTTTCCCATTTTGAACCGAGGTTGGGATCGGACGCTGATAAAGGCCCAAAAGAAGGATACGCGGACGATCGCCGCCCGCGATCATCTCTTGATAAATTTTGACGTATTCCTCATTCAAGGAGTCCCGCTGCACTAAGGGAACGACGAAATCGAATTGTTTCTCCAATAAGTTGGAATCTGGATGGCGGAAAACCCGCGGACGCGCGCTTTCGTAAAAATTCCAGCCGGGGAGAATTCCCTCTTCCCGCGGATTTTCAATGTCCCAAATCTCAAGAAACTCGTTGTTAAAGAAGTAAGAACCCTCATCGTCTCCGGAATAGGGACCGCTTAAAGGCAACGTCGCATCGAAAATGTCGTATTCACCCTTCTCCATCAGTTCCAAAAGGGGCTCCATCTCTCGAATCAACGGCTCATCTAAAGGACGGGGAGTTTGAAAACTCTTGGGTAAATTGGCGATCTTTTTCTGATTAGACAGGCGTGGATCGTTTAAAAACTTAAACCAAAAATGACAGGTGTCGCAGTCATTTCCTATCTCAAATTTGCGAGACCCGTTAATTTCCAAGAACAGCGAATTGGCCTCTTCAGGGCGCTTCTCAACGCCAATTTTAAAAAAGCCTTTTCCCTCGCGAACTTTGACCTTAAAAAGGCCCTCGGACAATTTTTCAACGTCGAGTTTGGAATGAGTCGTCTCTTGTTTCATAGAAAATTCAGTAGTCATCTCCAAATGGACAGCGGATAGCGCCCCTGAATCATAATAACAAAACATCGCCGTCAACGCAATAAAAAAATCAATCAGTTGGATCGTTCATTTGTGGCGCTTCCTCCTTTTTGATACCATAACATAATTCAATACAGACAAGAGAGGCTTTTATGATTCGATTTGGAACGTCCGGCTGGCGCGCCGTCATCGCCGATGAATTTAACTTTTTCAATGTAAGGAAAGTCGCTTCCGCTCTCGCCAACCACATCAAGGAAAATACGGAATATGGATTTTTGAGCGCGGAATACAAGTCCTTTATCGGCGGAAATTCCTTGCCGCGACTGCCGATCGTCGTTATCGGATTTGATGGGCGCTTCCTATCAGAGGACTTCGCCCGCGAAGTTGCCGGGGTATTCGCGCTCGAAGGAATCAAAACGATTCTCGCCGACTGTGACACGCCAACCCCGGTCGTCGGGCACGCCATTCTCTCCCACAAAGCCATTGGGGGCGTGGTCATTACGGCTTCGCACAATTCCCCCCAATACAATGGATTTAAGTGGATGCCTTTTTGGGCCGGCTCAGCGCCGCCCGACGTCACCAGCGATATTGAAAGAAGGCTGGAACTCATTCAAAGTCACGACGTCAAGGTTATGCCTTTCGAAAAAGCGCTTCAGGAAGTTTGGACCGAAGTGTCCGACTTCAGGACCTCTTATTTCAAGCATCTCTCCTCCCTCATCGATGTCAATGCGATTAAAAAAGCCCGCCTCAAGATCGGAATCGACGTCATGCACGGGGCGGCACGGCATTATCTGCGCCCTTTTCTGGAGCAGTGCGGCGTCGGAGTCACCGCTCTTCACGAAAACCGCGATGTCCTCTATGATGGACACGCCCCCGAACCGGCCCCTGAAAATCTGACGGAATTGGCCGCTTTAGCCAAGAAAAACCGCCTTCATTTGGGCCTTGCCTGCGATGGGGACGCCGACCGCTTCGGCATTCTGGATTCCGGCGGGGTCTGGATTTCCGCCAACGAAATTTTGGCCTTGGTTCTCGAACATCTGGTTTCCAACCGCGGGATGAAGGGAAAAATCGCCCGTAGCGTAATGACTTCTCACTTTGTCGACGCGGTCGCCAAGTCCCACAACCTTGACATTCGCGAAACGCCGGTGGGTTTCAAGTACATAGGAGAACTTTTGCGAACGGGCCAATACCTCTTGGGCGGAGAAGAGTCGGGAGGCCTCAGCATCCGCAATCACGTTCCGGACAAAGACGGCATCCTAGCTTGCCTTCTGGTCGCTGAAATGGCGGCCCTTGAGAAAAAATCCATTGCTCAGTTGCGCGATCGGCTCTTTAAAAAAGTCGGCGCCTTTCACAACACGCGAATTAATTTCCATATGCCGCATCTGAGGGAGCGACTGGAATTGGAGGATCGTCTCCACACCAAGCCGCCCCTGGATCTCGCTGGGGGCTCGGTTTGGAGAATTGACGAATCAGACGGGTTTAAATTCATCCTTAGGGACGGTAGTTGGCTGGGCCTTCGCCCCTCGGGAACGGAATCATCCTTTAGGATTTACGCCGAAGCCTCCACTTCCAAAAAACTCGCGGCTTTAGTCGGAGCGGGGAAGAATCTATTGAGCAAAAAACAGTAAACTTATGAAAAATTTACCCATCAGATCAGTCACCGCGCGCCAAATTCTTGATTCACGCGGTCTTCCAACGCTGGAGGCCGACGTCGTCCTTGAAGACGGCTCTTTCGGCCGCGCGATGGTCCCAAGCGGAGCTTCGACCGGAAGCCACGAGGCCGTCGAACTTCGCGACGGCGATAAAGAATATTTTCATGGAAAGGGGGTGACAAAAGCCCTTCACTCCGTTAATCAGGAAATCGCCGCCGCAGTCAAAGGGAAAAATGCCGGCGATCAGACAAGTCTTGATGAAGCCATGATCCGCTTGGATGGAACTGCCAATAAATCGAAATTGGGGGCCAACGCGATACTTTCCGTTTCCATGGCCGCCTCCCGGGCCGCCGCCGCTTCTTTAAAGATGCCCCTTTACCGCTACCTCCGCGAAACTTTTAATCTTAAGCTCGACTCATGGATTCTTCCGACTCCGATGCTCAATGTCATCAACGGCGGCAAGCACGCCGACAGCGGACTCAACATTCAAGAATTCATGCTGGTTCCAACCGAGGCTTCTTCATTCTCGGAAGCCCTTCGCATGGCCTCCGAAACTTATCAAACCCTTAAAAAAATACTCGTCTCCAGGAATCTCTCCATTGGAGTCGGAGATGAAGGCGGCTTTGCTCCTCATATTCCCACTCATGAGGAAGTTCTGACTCTTCTGTCGGACGCCATTGCTCAAGCAGGATACAAGGAAAAGATAAAAATCGCCCTGGATTCCGCGGCCAGCGAGTTCTACCAAAACGACGCCTACATTTTTGAATCGAAAAAGCTCAGCGCGAAAGAGATGACCGCGCGCTATAAAAGCTGGCTTGAGAAATATGAACTCATCTCCTTGGAAGATCCCTTATCCGAAGACGATTGGGCGGGGTGGAAAGAGCTCACCTCAGAGCTCGGACACAAATGCAAAATTATCGGCGACGACATTTTCGTGACCAACCCTCAACGTTTATCCAGGGGCATTAAAGAAAACGTCGCCAATTCCATCTTAATCAAGCTCAACCAAATCGGGACTCTGACCGAGACGGTCGAAACGGTTCTCAAAGCCCAAAAGGCGGGATTTTCCTGCGTGATTTCCCACCGTTCGGGCGAGACGGAAGATCCCTATATCGCCGATTTGACAGTGGCCTTGAACGCCGGTGCGATTAAATCCGGCGCTCCTTGCCGCTCAGAGCGCCTAGCTAAATATAACCAGCTTATCCGCATCGAGGAAGAATTGGGGAAACAGGCGGCTTATTCGGGCTTCACCCCGTTTAGGATGAAAGCTGCGGCTTAGGGTCCTTAGTTTTTATAGATGCTCCACAACGCAAAAAAAAACAATATCCACAAGCGCCGAAAGAAATGGGCATGGATACTCATTCTCGTCGCCGCTTTTTTCGTCAATCGAGGTTTTCGCCTCCTAGTCAGGAATTGGATGGAACTGCATAAAATCAACACCCAGAAAGCGCTTCTCGCAAAAGAAATTCAAGATAAAACATCCGCACTGAAACAGCTGTCCGACCCCTCGGTCCTAGAGCTAAAGGCCCGGAGAGAATTGGATTTTATTAAAAAAGGTGAAATTGAATATCGTTTTACGCCGCCCCAATAAGTCCTAGAATCATCTTATGCATCCCATTCTCCTGTCTCTCGGACGCTTCCGAATCTACAGCTACGGCGTTTTGATCGCCTTGGGCGGCGTTTTCTCGACTATTTTCTGGTTCCGACATTGGAAGCCCATGGGCTTAAAAAAAGAAGACGATGTCTGGCTTTTGGTTAACACCCTGATCCTTTCCGGCTTTCTCGGAGGACGAGTTCTCTACGTTTTTCAGTACGACCCTTGGTTTAGCCACGTGTTTTTCGGCGATCTTTTTTCGCTGAACCGCGGATTTTGCGTGATGGGAGCAATTCTCAGCGTCATTTTCGGAATCTACCTTTATGCCCGCTTTCTCAAACTTAAGTTTTTAAGAACGCTCGATTACGTTTGTCAAGCCGCGCCCTTGTGGCATTTTTTCGGACGCCTCGGATGTTTTTCCGCCGGCTGCTGTTATGGAATTCCAACCTCAAAACCTTGGGGCGTCAAATTCACCAATCCCCAATCCTTGGTTGAGCCCGATCTTTTGGGAATTCCCATCCACCCAACCCAGCTTTATGAAGCCTTCGGAGAGCTTTTCATCTTTTTTATCCTTTATTACTTTTTCCTTCGGCGCTTGGAAAAGGGAAAAATCAAGCCTGGAGTCCTAAGCGCGGCCTATATCGGCGGATATGGAATCTTGAGATACATCCTTGAATTCTACCGCGGAGACGCCTTATGGATGACGAGCCTGCCGATGACCCAGGTCCAGGCGTTTTGTCTTCTACAAATCCTCATTGCCGGAATCATCCTATGGAGGGTTCATCATGCATCCCATTCTGCTTAATCTCGGTTTTTTCAAAATCCCGACCTATGGGGTTTTGGTCGCCCTAGCTTACATTTCCGCCGTCTTTTGGGTTAAACGAAAAATTTCAAAAATGCCGGGAATGACCGAGGATAAATTTTGGACCCTGATCTACGGAATCTTTTTTGGGGCGATTGTCGGTGGAAAAATTCTTTTCATCTTAGTTGAATGGAACGCCTTTAGATCCGGAGAACTCAGCTTCTTTCGGGATTTCCGCTACGGCTTTGTTTTCTATGGCGGCTTTATCGGCGCGATCGCGGCCGCAATTTTCATTCTCAAGCGGCTTAAAATTCCGTTTTTGCCCTCAGCCGATTATTTTGCCGCCGCCCTCCCCTTGGGCCAAGGCATCGGCCGCTGGGGGTGCTTGGCCGCCGGCTGCTGCTACGGGAAGCCCACCCAACTTCCCTGGGGAGTGCGTTTGGGTGGAAGCCCGGCCAGCGTGACGCCCCCCGATCTTTGGGGAATTCCGCTTCACCCCACCCAACTCTATGAATCTGCGGCAGATTTTTCCATTTTTCTTTTTATCGCCTTTTGGCTTATTCCGCGCATCGAAAAAAAGGAAGTCGAAGCCGGAACCGCCTTCTGGACCTATATGCTCGCCTACGCTTTCGCACGTTTTCTAATTGAATTTGTCCGTGGAGACGACCGTGGGTGGTCTTTTATGTCTTTATGGGTGTCCCAATGGGTTGCCTTAGGATGTTTCTTGGCCGCCTTAATCGCCCTCTATAAAAACGGAGTCAGGATCCGAAATGTCTGAACTTCGAAATTTTAATTTCCTCTGTGAAACGCCGGGCTTAAGACTCGATCGTTTTCTTGCTGCCCGAATACCTGATTACTCGCGAACCGCGCTTCAATCTTTCATCAAGGATGGGCGGGTTTTAGTCGACAGCCATGAACAAAAATCCAATTTCAAGCTTAGAGGCGGAGAAAAAATCGAGGTTTCTTTTCCTATTAACTCCTGGGACGCGGCGTCCGCTAAAGATTGGATTCTCCATGAAGACCAAGACATCCTCGTCATCAACAAGCCTGCGGGAATTATCATGCACCCGTTGAGTAATTCCTGGCTGAGCAACCCGGAAACCATCCTGTCGGAAAAAGAACCGAGCATCGCCGGAATTTTTTATCAATTGAGGCCGGGAATCGCCAAGGCAGGGGTTGAAAGGCTCGGCATCGTCCATCGTCTTGACCGTCAAACCAGCGGCGTTCTCTTGCTCGCTAAAAACCAGGACGCCGAGAAAAACCTGCGCCGGCAATTCAAGGAACACCTGCTCCATAAAACCTACCGCGCGATTACCAGGGGCAACCCCCGGCAAAAGCGCCTTCGCGTCACCGCTCCGATTGGGCACGCCGGAATGTCCCGCAATTTCGTCGCCACCCCGTTTGGAAAGCCGGCAGAAACAGGATTTAAAATTCTCAAATCTGCGCCTTCCGCCGCCTTGGTGGAAGCCCACCCCTTGACCGGAAGAACCCATCAAATCCGCGCGCACTTGGCCTTTGCCGGATACCCGGTCGCCGGAGACTTTCTCTTTGATAAAGAAAATTTGCTTCCCGTTCCGCCGAGACTCATGCTTCACGCTTTTGAAATCACTCTCTCCCATCCACGCACGAAAAAAGAAACGATCTTCCGCGCGCCCCTTCCGCGAGATTTTAGCGATTTCTGGAAGCAATGCCTAAAATAGGGGAGAAAAGTTCTTGAAAAAATTATCAGCGATTCTATTGGGGCTATGCCTGTTTTCGACTGCCAGGGTTTCCGCCAAGGACCTTCGCATTTTTATCTATCACACCAACGACATTCACGGCTGGATATTGTCCCGGACCAATAAGCGAAAAAAACTTGTCGGTGGAGCGGACGTCCTAGCCAACTATTTCAGGAAAGCCCCGGGCCCGAAACTCCTAATCGACGCCGGAGATTGGTTTCAGGGAACTCCGGAGGGAACCCTGACGAAAGGCCAAGCCCTCGTTTCTTTTTTTAACGCCGTCCCTTATGATGTCGTGGAAGTGGGAAATCATGATTTTGATTTCGGGGAAGCGCAACTCCAAAAACTGGTTCAGGCCCTTCACATGCCGGTTCTAGGGGCCAACGTCTATTCGAAGAAAACCGGAAAAAGGGTCCCTTATCTTAAGCCTTTCATCATTAAAAAGGTCGCCGGAGTCAAACTCGGAATCTTCGGGCTCTTAACGACGAATATGCCCAATCTGACTTTCCACAAAAACATAAAATGGCTTAAATTCAGGCGCGAAATCGACGAAGCCAAGGACGAAGTCAAGATTTTGAAAGCGCGGGGCGCCACCGTCATCATCGCCGTCACCCATGTCGGAATTCAGACCCCCAAAAGCGCTCCCTTTGAAGACGACCGCTTTATCGCCTCCCATGTCCCGGGAATTGATCTGATCATCGGCGGGCATTCCCACACTCTCTTGCCGAAAGGCGTCCGCGATTTAGTTCACCACACTCTGATTGTTCAAACTGGAAGCTACCTCATCCATGTCGGCAAGGTGACCTTATGGATCGATCCGCAAACAAAAAAAGTCGTCCGCTCAAAAGCGCGTGTCGTCAAAATCAATCCTAAAAAAATGGGATCTGACCCTCAAATCAAAGCGATTCTCGCCCGCTATCAACAAGAAGTGGGAAAGAAAATGAATCAGATATTGGGAAAGTCCCCGCAGGCTTTCAAAAGAAAGTTCGTTCGGGAGTCCAGCCTTGGGGATTGGGCGGCGGACTGCCTGCGATCCTGGGCTAAAACCGATGTCGCTTTTCAAAACAGCGGCGGCTTAAGAGCCGATTTGCCCAAGGGCCCCGTGACCTGGCGCGATATTTTCGATCTGATGCCCTTTGACAATTACATCACGACCATGAGTTTAAGCGGCCAACAGGTCCGAGAAATTTTAGAACAAGGCGTCAGCGGCAATCAAGGGATAATTCAGGTCAGCGGAATTCGCTTTTCCTATGATCCCAAGGCGCCCATTCAAAAGCGGGTTCAAGAGATATGGATTGATCAAAAACTCTTGGTTTCAAGCGCTTCTTATAGCGCCGCAACCTTGAATTTTCTGGCCTTGGGGGGAGACGGATACAAGACATTTCTTGACGGAAAAAATTCATCCGTCGCGCCCGTGCTTGTCCGCGACATATTCGCCCAATGCGCGGAAAAATCATTGTCAAGGCCAAAAAGGCGGCGCATCATTTCAAAATCCCGTTAATTCATCGTGTCATTACAAAGACGAGCATGAACAAACAAGCAAAAATTCTAACGACTCTTTTACTTCTGAGTCTTGTCCATACAGGTTACGGGGAAGTGTTTTCCGGAACCGTCTATAACGATGCCAATCAGCCGGTATCCAATGTCCAGGTAACGGTTCCCGCCCTTCAGGAAGGAACCCTCACCGACTCTTCGGGAACTTTTCACATGGATATTCCGAAAGGCAATTATGCCATGGAATTTCATCGTTTGGGTTATGCCGACCACTCGGAAACGATTTTTGTCCCGACCCCGATCGCAATCAAGGTCACCTTGAGTGAAAGCTCCTTGGCCGCTCAACCCATCACGATCTCCGCCGAACCCACGCCCAGCCCCGTTTTAACCACTCCGGCTAACGTCACGGTTCTTCAAGGACATCAATTGCAGCAAAAAGCCCGGGAAAACGTCATGGATGCAATCAAAAACGAGCCCGGGGTCAGCCTAATCACGGTCGGCCCCAGCGTCTCAAAACCCTCTCTCGACGGGCTTAATTCCGAAGATGTCGTCATCGTTCAAGACGGGGTTCGAAGCGAATCTATGGCCTGGGGAGAAGAACACGCGCCCGAAATCGACACCTTAAGCGCAAGCCGAATTGAGGTCTTAAGAGGAGCGGCGACTTTGATGTACGGCTCAGACGCCATGGGAGGCGTTGTCTCAGTCGACAAGGCTCCGCTTCCGTCCGCCGCCTTGGGAGCCGGGCCTTTGTCTGGGAAAATTGTCACCGACGTTGAATCGGTCAATCAAAGCGCGGCGGAGGGGGTGGTCTTACAAGGCGCTAGCGGCGATTGGGGCTGGAGAAGCGATTTAAGCGAACACCAGGCGGGAAACCTTTACACCCCGCATGGAACCATCGCCAACACCGGTTCAAAGGAAGTCAATGGATCGGGCGAACTCGGAGTGACCAAGGATTGGGGCGATTTGACGATGAATTACAGCCATTTCACCAAGCATCTTCAACTGGATGAATCGGCCACCCAAACCGACAATGAGTTCCAAGACCTCGCGCATGACAACGGCTCGATTCATGCCGATATTAAAACCAAGGGGCTTTTTAACTATGAAGTGACGGCCGGTTACGACCGCGTAGACCGGCAGGAGTACAACGGTTACTGCCAGAATCCCATCTGCTCCCCCAGTTCTAATCCCCCTACGGACTTCATGCCAAGTTTGGAAGCCCATTGGATTGAGACCAGCTATACCGTAAACCTCAAGGCCCATCAAAAACAAATCGGCCCATTTCAAGGAACCTTTGGATTTACCTCCGACAATAAAAACGAGCTCTCAGGGGGAATCGACCCTCTGATTCCCACGACCAATTGGAACGAATACGGCGAATACGCCTATGAAGAAGCCCATTTTGGCTCCGTCAAACTCACCGCCGGAATTCGTGGGGATGAAAATCAGCTTAACGCCAATGCCTTTCAGTCCCAGAACATGACCGCAAACTCCGCCTTGGCCCAAGCCAGCAATTTAACCTCTATTCAGTCTCAAACCCGAAATTACGAGGCCTTGACTGGCGCCGTCGGCGGCGTCTGGCATATACTCAAGCCTCTCGCTTTCGCCGTCAACGTTGGGCGCGGATATCGAAACCCGGATGAGTTCGAACTTTTCGCCTTTGGCGAACACGAGGGAACGGGGCAATTTGCCGTCGGCAATCCTAATTTACAGCCGGAAACCTCGATGGATTCCGACGCCTCCCTGCGCTGGGTCTCATCCAAATTTCGTTCAAATGTCGATTACTTCTACAATCATATCAACAACTATATTTACGCCCAGCCTACCGGGCAAACTGCGACGGATGTTTACACCGGAAACACCTTGCCGGTCTTTCAAACCACCCAGGGAAACTCCATACTCCAAGGGGCCACCGTCCGTTTTGACGAGGACGCGTTCAAGTGGCTGGAATTAAAAGAAGGCTACGATCACATTCGGGCCCAAAATATTTCCACGGGGCAATCAATTCCCTTTATCCCCGCCGACCGGTTTCTTTTGGGCTTTAAGCTCCACACCAACCACTGGGGAGATTTTTATCATCCCTATTTCGGGGCCAATACTCGCATCGTTTTGGCTCAAAATCAGCCGGGGCCGCCGGGTAACCAGATTGACACGCCCACCGGAGGTTACACGGTCTTCGGTCTTAGCTTCGGATGGCGCATCCTAGTCGAGCAAAATCCGCTCAGCTTTGATTTTGGAGCCGACAACCTCCTCAATAAAGCCTACGCCGATTCCATGAGCGTTTACGACAAGCAATTCGGCTTTGTCGAGCCGGGAAGAAACCTCTATATGAAAGTCTCCGTTCCTTTTGGGAGTTGATCGGGGCAATTGATACAATGTCCCAATGGGTTCATTGAATTTAAGGCTCCGGGAAGAAATTAATGCCCCATTTGGAGGCGCAAGTTTGAGGCAGATACAAGGCGCGACGACGCCGGCGTTCCTAAAGGCACGCTTAGGAGGAGCAACACAGCTTTTCCAGGATTTGCACACTCCGATTGAGTGAAATGACGCAAGGGAGGGTAGGTTATGGGCCATCTTGAATTTTTACAGTCTTTGGCCGCGTCCGGGGGAAGCTGGGTCATCTATCTGCTTTTAGGATTTTCGATTCTATCAGCCGGAGTTATTTTGGAAAGAATCGTCGTTATCTTTCGCCAAGAACGCTACCAAAAGGAAATTCTTCCGCAGTTAGACCAAAAATTGGACTCCCAACAACCGAAGACGATTCTTGAGGTTTTGAAACCCGAATCGGTTCTCTATCCGGTCCTCGAAGATTTGATTAAGCACGCCTCTCGCGGAAGGGATATTCTCAACGAACGCCTAGAGACGCAACTGACCCTGCAAAAGCGCAGGCTTGAAAAACGGGTCCTCATTTTGGGAACTCTGGGAAACAACGCGCCCTTTATCGGCCTTTTAGGAACGGTTTTAGGAGTCATCCACGCCTTTCAAAGTCTGGCCACTTCCGCCGGACAAGGCCCGGAAGTCGTCATGGCGGGCCTAGCCGAAGCCTTGGTCGCAACTGCGGTCGGCATCATGGTGGCCTTACCCTGCGTCGCTTCTTACAATTACATCCAAAAGAAAATCAAAGATATTCTGCTTGACGCCGACCAATTCGGAAAACAATTTATTCTAAGCATCGCCGATAAGAATTCGTAACGCGATTATGGCTGGAATTACCGAAAACGAAGAGTCGATCACTGGCATCAATGTCACACCCTTGGTTGACATCGTCCTGGTCTTATTGATTATTTTCATGGCCACGGCCCATTTGATCATCCACCGATCGTTAAAACTGAACTTGCCCAGAGTCGCCCATTCTCAGGAAACCCCGACACCTAGCCAGCGCGTCACTATTTCGGAGGATAAAACCCTCCGCCTCAACAACGTCAAGGTCACTCCCCAGGAATTGGCGCTCAATTTAGGACAGATGGCGCATGCCGACCCGAACGTCAAAGTCACCTTGGGAGCGGACAAACAGGTTTCTTGGGGAGATGTCGCTCATCTGCTTGATATGCTCAAAGGGGCCGGCATTTCCAAGGTCGCCACCGAAGTCGAACCTAAGTAACAAATGTCTTCACTCCACGGACTCAAATCCCATTTTTTGGATGAGGACACTCTCCTGTGGAAAATGATCGTCTTATCTTTTCTCTTTCATGTGATTTTATTCAATCTAGGAATAATGCATTGGAACCCTGCGGGAAAACCGACGATGGAAATCGATCTGACCTCGTCAGTCTCCCTAGGTCCTTTAAAAAAATCCGGCCCGCCCCGGGCCAAGACATTACCCGTTCCTAAGAAAGAATGGGTCAAACCTCTTCCCCAACAAAAACCAGTTTCAACTCCCAAACCCGCCCCCTCAACTCCATCCGAGATTCCTCAGCCCCATACAACACCCTCAGCCGCCGCGCCCCAAGGTTCAGGGCCCGCCTCTTCTGGAACGGGGACCCAGGTTTCACGCTATCCCCAACTCGTGAACCTCAATCAACTTCAAGCTCTGCTTAAGAAATTTTATCCGGAAGAAGCGCGCCTTAAGCATATCGAGTCCATCGTCGTTGTTGACCTTCATTTGGACTCTTCCGGCCGCGTTATCAAGGTGGATTTAGTTAAATCTGGGGGAGCGGATTTCGATCGCGCGGCCGAAAGAGCCGTGAAACTTCTCCGCTTTACCCCCGCCTATGTCGGAGATAAAGCGGTCGCGGTCAAAATCCGCCAAGCGATTTCCTTTAAGCTCGGTCCGGAAAATGGGGAATGACGCTTTGGTGTTCGTTAAGAAATAAATGATACAATGAAGTCCGAAATGTTCCCCTCGCTTGAGGAGAGGCGTAAGCTCAAACAAATTCCCCGACGATTTAAAGATCGCCGCATTTTGGTCATCGGCGATTTGATGCTGGACCATTATATCCGCGGAAGCGTCAACCGCCTGTCCCCAGAAGCTCCGGTGCCGATTGTCCAAGTCAAAGAAGAGTCCTTCGTTCCAGGCGGAGCCGGAAACGTCGCCGCCAATCTATCGGCTCTTTTAGGAAAAGTCGAGATCATCGGCGTCATCGGTGAGGACTCTTCCGGGCTTGAGCTTCAATCTCATTTCGCAGCCTCTAAAATTGGAACCATCGGCCTCGTGAGAGACCCGGCCCGGGTCACTTCCCAAAAATGCCGCGTCGTCGCCGAACGACAGCAGGTCGTCCGCTACGACCGGGAATCAACTTCCCCCGTCGCGGGCAAGACCGAGGCCCAGATTTTATCCCATATCCAATCCGAAATTAAAAGATCCGATGCAGTCATTCTGTCGGACTACGGAAAAGGCGTCTTGACGCCGAGAATTCTTAAAACGGCCATCTCTCTCTCTCGCCGGGCCCAAATTCCCGTCATCGTTGATCCCAAGATTGAGCACTTCAGGAGATACCGGCAAGTAACCTGCGTCACGCCTAATTTAAATGAGGCTTGGAATGGCATGCGCCGCGTTCAAAAACATGGGGAAGAAGAACTTGAAAAACTCGGACGCGACATGATTAAAACTCTAAATTCGGACTCCGCCTTGATTACGCGCGGACCGGAAGGGATGAGCCTCTTTCAAAAATCCCGCCCCACCGTTCACGTCCCGGCCCAGGCCCGGGAAGTTTTCGACGTCAGCGGCGCCGGAGACACGGTGATCGCGACCTTGACCTTGGCCTTGGCCAGCGGCGCATCCTTGACCGAGGCGGCCCTCATCTCCAACTATGCGGCGGGAATCGTCGTTGGAAAACTGGGAACCGCGACTACGACCATCGAGGAAATCGAAGGCGTTATTCCATGAGCTCCACTTTGATCGTCATTCCCGCGCGCTTTCATTCCACCCGTTTCCCGGGAAAGGTCTTGGCTCCCCTGGGAGACAAATCCGTTTTGGAATGGTGCTGGGCTAACGCCGTTGAAGCCGGTGTCGGGCCAGTTCTTATTGCAACCGAAGACGAAAAAGTCGTTATTGCCGCCAAACAATTCGGCGCGGAAGCGGTTTTGACCTCGCCAAATTGCGTGTCCGGGTCCGATCGCGTCTTTGAAGCGTCCAAAAATACGGATTTCCCCTTTGTCATCAATATCCAGGCTGATCAGCCTTTTTTAACGGCGGAGACCATCCGATCCGTCGCCCAAATCTTAAAAAACAATCCCAAGGCCGATCTTTCAACCGCCGTCATTGCCTTAACCGACCCTTTAAGGCTGAAAAACCCCAACGTCGTCAAGGCCGTGCTCGCCCAGGACAATCATTGCCTTTATTTTTCCCGTTCGCCCATTCCCTTCGCGCGAAACGGAAAGCCCGATTACTTCGAGCATTTGGGGATTTACGGGTTCAGGAAAGAATCCCTGAAGAAATTCATCGATCTCAAGCCCGCGCCGATTGAAATGGCGGAAAGCCTCGAACAATTGCGCGCCCTAGATGCGGGCATGACCATTTACGCCTCTCTCACTTCCGAAATTCCTTGTTCCATTGACACGCCGGAAGATTTAGAGGAAGCCAAACAGATTTTAAAAACCAATCTTAAAATCGCGGAGAATTGATGAGCAAATATATTTTCGTGACCGGCGGCGTCGTTAGTTCCTTGGGAAAGGGCATCACCGCCTCTTCGATAGGAAAAATGCTTCAACTGCGAGGCCTTCACGTCGCGATGCTCAAATGCGACCCCTACATCAACGTCGACTGCGGCACGATGAACCCCTTTCAGCATGGGGAAGTTTTCGTGACGGAGGACGGGGCCGAAACCGATCTCGATCTCGGTCATTACGAGCGCTTTTTGGGAAAAGACATGCACCGCCCGAATAATTTCACCGCCGGAATGGTTTATGAAACCGTCATCGCCAAGGAGAGGCGAGGAGAATTTCTGGGAACGACCGTTCAGGTCATTCCCCACATCACCGACGAGATCAAAAACCGCTTCCGCGCGGTCTCTAAGGGGACGGATGTGGTCATCGTCGAAGTCGGCGGCACTGTTGGCGATATCGAGAGCCTTCCGTTCTTGGAAGCCGCCCGCCAAATGGGCCTGGAGCTGGGGCGAGATAACGTCCTCTATCTTCACGTGACCCTGATTCCCTTCATCAAAGCCTCCGAAGAGTTGAAAACCAAGCCCACCCAACACTCGGTGGGAAAATTGCGAGAAATTGGAATCAACCCCGACATCATCGTCTGCCGCTCGGAAAAGCCGCTTCCCCATGAGTTAAAAGCTAAGCTCGGCCTTTTCTGCTCGGTGCCCACAGAATCCGTTATCGAAGCGCCGGATGTCGACTCAATCTATGAAGTGCCCCTGGTTTTCCACAAACAAGGCCTGGACGACCAAATTTTAATGCTTCTTCGACTTAGAACCCATTCCAAGGATTTCGAGGAGCTCAACGAGCTCTCGCGCAAGATTAAAACCGCCTCTAAAAAAGAGCTTCCGATTGTCTTGGCCGGGAAATACGCCGATTATAAAGACGCCTATAAATCGGTCAACGAGGCCTTGATTCACGCTGGAATCTTTCATGGGGTTAAAATTCGCATTCAATTCGTCGAAACCTCGTCTTCGGAGGCTCCGAACGCGCTCAAACAAGCTCCGGCGATACTCGTTCCTGGAGGCTTCGGCGACCGCGGCATTGAGGGAAAAGTAATGGCCGCGAAAATTGCTCGCGAGAAAAAAATTCCCTATTTTGGGCTGTGTTTGGGGCTTCAAATCGCGGTCATCGAATATGCCCGCGACGTTGTGGGATTAAGCGAGGCCCATTCAACCGAATTTAATCCTAAAACCAAATATCCGGTCATTGATATCCTACCGGAGCAAAAAGGCGTTAAGGATTTAGGGGCGACCATGCGCCTTGGGAGCTACGACTGCGTGATCAAAAAGGGAAGCCTCGCCTACAAGGCCTATGGGAAAACCTTGATTTCCGAACGCCACCGCCACCGCTACGAGTTCAATAATAAATTCAGAAAAGACTTGGAAGAGGCAGGGCTCATTATCAGCGGCGTCTACGCGGCGAAAGATCTGGTTGAAATCGTCGAGCTTAAGGATCATCCGTGGTTTTTAGCCGTCCAGTTTCATCCGGAATTTAAAAGCCGGCCGGAAAACCCGCATCCCTTGTTTAGGGACTTTGTCGGCGCCGCGCTCAAAAAATATCAGGAAGAAAAAGCTTCCCCATCCCTCTCATTAACCTATGATTAACCTATGATTGAAAAAACCGTCGTCGTTCAAGACGTCGTCTTTAAGAACAGCGGGCCCTTGTCTTTTATCGCGGGCCCCTGCGCCCTGGAATCGGAAGAGATTCTTTTCTCGGTCGGAGAAAAACTCAAAAAAACATTCGCAAAGGCCAAGGCTTCCTTCGTCCTTAAGTGCTCCTTTGACAAGGCCAACCGCAGCTCCCTAAACTCCTTTCGCGGCCCAGGGGCTTCAACAGGGCTTAAAATTCTCGGCCGCGTCGCCCGCGAGCTTCGAGTTCCCATTTTAACCGACATCCATGAATCGGCGCAGGCGGACATGGCCGCGCAATATGTCGACATTCTCCAGATTCCGGCCTTTTTATGCCGGCAAACCGATTTGTTGATTGCCTGCGGAAAAACCGGCAAACCCGTCAACATCAAAAAAGGCCAATTCATTTCGCCTTGGGACATCAAAAACGCGATCGCGAAAATTGAATCAACCGGCAATAAGAAAATCATCGTCACTGAAAGAGGCGCCAGCTTCGGCTACGGAAATCTGGTCGTCGATATGCGTTCTCTCGACATCATGCGCGGCTTTGGCTATCCTGTCGTTTACGACGCGACCCATTCCGTTCAGCTCCCGGGAGCCTTGGGGCACGCGACCGGCGGGCAAAGGGAATTTGTTTTTCCGCTCTCCCGTGCCGCGGCGGCGGTGGGAATTTCCGGTATATTTTTCGAGACCCACCCCAACCCGCCCCAAGCCCTTTCTGACGGTCCTAATTCTCTTTTCCTAAAGGACGTGCCGGAATTTCTCGCTCAAATTCAATCTGTTGACGCGTCCGTCAAGAAAAATTCCAAGATTTTCCGGGGGAACCGATGAAATGCCCGAATTGCAGTCACGATAACAAAGACAAAGCGAAAGTCTGTAAGAAATGCGGACGAGAGATGTCGCTTCCACCCGCCTGGTTTCCGGACGCAAAATGGCATTTAAAAACTCTCGGCATTATCTACATCTGCGTCACCGTCTCTTACTACACGGTCTCCTTTCTCCTCAAACAACTTCCGAGGCCTTATGACATACGGAAAATCCCCATTGAGGTGACGCCCTGGCTTCGCAAGGGCCCGAAATATTTGGAAGAAGACCAGCTGACTCCTCCCCAAGAAGCCTCCCAGGCGCCCACGACTCCTCTTTCACCCGCGACCCCGCCACCCGCTCATCCGTGACCCGAAAGGCTTTCGGCCCTTTTTTATTCCTACTGCCGCTCTGCTTTTCGTTCGCGTGCAAAAGGCAAAAAGATATCATCCAAGAAGAGCCGCGCCAGATCATGACCAATTTCATCATGGACCAATCAGACCTCAAGACGAAAATTTGGCATCTGGTTGCCGACAAGGCGATTTTAGCCGAGAAAAAAAACCGCGCCTATTTGACCAACCCCCACATGCTCTTTTATAAGAACAATCTCCCCGACACGAAGGTCAAATCCAAAACCGGAGTCGTTCAAACGGAAACCCATGACGTGGTTTTGTCCACCGATGTCGTCGCCGTTTCCTTAAGCGATAATAATCAACTCTACACCTCCCAGCTTTTTTATTCCGCGGCCTCTCATCAGTTTTTGACCCATAAAAAGGTCAAGGTCGTCAGACCCTCGGGAACGACCTACGGACGAGGCCTCAAAGCCACGGAGGATTTATCTCAAATCAAGATCTACCATCAGCAAAGCTTCGTGAAATCATCCGGCGATAAGCAATGAAAACCTTTATTCTAGCGGGGCTTCTGTTTTTGCCCGCCCTCAAGGCTCACGCGGACCCAATGGCTGGAGCGGTAGTGACAAGTTCGGAGTGGGACGTCAAACGCGGGAAAGATACGATAGAAAATTTTTCCGGAAAGGTGCATTATCATTCCGGGCCGAATCAAATTTGGTCGGACTGGGCGCGGTTTGACCACGCCCTTCAAAACTGGATTTTTAGGGGCCGCGTCAAAGCCCGGCACGTTGAGGAGTCGGGAACGGTTCTCAATGCCTATGGGAATAAAGGCGCTTACAACCAGGCTACTCAAAAAGGCTGGCTCATCCCAAGCCGCGAGCAAAAACAGGTTCTTCTCATTCATCAACCCATCAATAGTTTTCCCGGACGCGCCACCGCCGATAAAGTCAATTGGGTTGGGACTTCCAAGACGGTTTTAACCGGGCGCGTCCACGCCCGAGACGCGCAGATGGAGAGTTGGTCCGACAAGGCCGTCATTTTGGAAAACCCGGAAAAACAAGCGGGATGCTCTCTTCGGCGCGTCACTTTAAGCGGAAGCCGCCCCGTCGCGGTGAAATCTCGCCAGGACGCCAAAGACTGGGCGGGAGCCGTCAAGGCGGACCAGCTTAAGACCTTCGAGCCCCACCCGTCTAATCAGGAAAGCTCCGGCAGCGGCGACGCCTGCGGAGCGAACCGCTATGTCGCCCTAGGCCATGCGCGGGGATGGATTGTTTTCAAAAATTCAAAAAAACATAAAAAGAAAAAATCCAAATCGGACGAAAAGTCGCACAAAGGAAGCTCAAAAAAATGAAATTGGCCGCCGTCAACATCCACAAGAAATACGGGGAACGCGAAGTCGTCAAAGGAATTTCCCTTCACGTTCAATCCGGCGAAATCGTGGGGCTGCTGGGCCCCAACGGCGCTGGAAAAACGACCACCTTTTACAGCCTCGCGGGTTTTATCCGCCCGAACGCCGGCCAAATCATGATTGACGATGAGGACGTGACCAAATTGCCGATGTATTTGCGCTCAAGAAAAGGGCTTAGCTATCTTGCCCAAGAACCGACGATTTTTAGGGGACTGACGGTCGAAGAAAATCTGCGCGCCATTTTAGAGAGAATCTCCAAGACCCGAATGGAGCAACTGCGCCGAACCAAGGAGCTCTTAGACGAATTCGGGCTTTGGGCGCGAAGAAAGCAGTTGGCTTCTTCATTATCTGGCGGCGAAAAAAGGCGGTTGGAAGTGGCTAGAGCCATGATCTCAAATCCGAAATTGATTCTCTTAGACGAGCCTTTCGTGGGAATCGACCCCATCACGGTTTCGGAACTTAAAGCCATTATCACCAAGCTTAAAAAGCAAGGCATTGGCATCTTAATTACCGATCACAACGTCCGCGAAACGCTTCCCATCATTGAGCGGGCCTACCTGATTTATGATGGGAGAATATTGGTCGACGGCAGTTCCGACAAGCTTCTCAACGATCCGGAAGCTCGGCGCCTCTACTTGGGAGAAGATTTTAAAATATGATTCAACCGCAAACCTTAGCCGGTTTTTTTGTTTTTCTTCTGGGCCTTGTCCTCGGAAGTTTTACCAACGTTTTAATTTATCGCCTGCCGAAGGAAGAATCCCCCATCTCTCCCCGTTCCCGCTGCCCCCAGTGCGGACACCCTATAGCTTTTTACGACAATGTTCCGGTCTTGAGCTATTTGCTTTTAAAGGCTCATTGCCGCCACTGCCGCGAATTTATTTCCCTCCGCTATCCCTCAATCGAACTCGGAATGGGAATTTTGTCCTTGGCCCTTTGGCGCCGATGGCAGGCTTATCCCTCATGGTTTGTTTCAGCTTTAATTTCATCCGCCGCTTTAACGGCCATATCCCTCATCGATTTTGAGACGTTTTTAATTCCCGATATTTTGTCCTTGGGCCTAGTCGGCCTTGGGCTTGTGTCCGCCCCTTTTAACCCCTTGTTCGGACACGCCGTTTGGTGGATGAAACTATGGATTAGTTTTAAAGGGGGAATTGCCGGCTTTTTAATCTGCGCTTTGATCGCCTGGCTGGGCGAAAAAATGTTCAAGAAGGAAGCGATGGGCGGCGGAGACATTAAACTCTTGGCTGCGGTGGGCGCTATGACCGGAGCTTTGGGCGCGTTTAATTGCCTCATGATCGGTTCCCTTTTGGGAACCGTTTACGGAATCGGGCTCATGTTCAGAGGCAAAGTGACGAGATCGGACCCCATTCCCTTTGGGCCATTTTTAAGCGCGGCGGCGATATTTAATCTATTTTATCTGCTGCCGTTTGGCTTTCCGTTTCGATTTTGACCCGTTGAACCTTCATCTGGTAAGATATACTCGTC
>JAJZCM010000027.1 GCA_021846045.1 bacterium
GCTTGATACGGCGATTCGTCCCTAAGCGGACCAGAATTGATGACCTTACGGACCAACAAATTCAGAACATAGAAAATTGGCTTAATAACAGACCTAGAAAAGTATTAAACTTTAAAACACCCAGCGAAGCCTTCACCTCCTCAGGTGTTGCACTTACTGGTTGAATTCAGCCCTTTTTGGAGCGCATGTCCGGGATCAAAAAATTTGCATTGGATGGCGCAATATCCGCCGCCTTCGCGCTCTTTCGCGACGATATCAATGCCCGTATCGGGGCGCTTGCCTCTCTCCGGCCACTCCGACCAGAGCCAGACGTCGCTGTATTTGTCTCTATAAAGCGGATCGGTTTTCAGGTAGGCGACGATCAGCCGTTCAAATTTATCCCCAAGATCCCTAGCCGATGCTTGGTCGCCGGAATGACGAACCTGAGCAGTTACAAAAATTTAACGGGCGCGCAGGTATTGGGGAGGGTAAGGGATGTCTTCGTTTAAAACCTTGGCGGCGCCTATAGGCCAGTAGGGCGTTCTCAAAAATTCCCGCGCCATCAAAACGGCGTCGGCGCGGCCTGAGGAAATAATTTCTTCCGCTTGGCGGGGATCGGTAATCATCCCCACTGCCCCGGTCAAGACCGAAGCTTTTTTGCGTATTTCTTCCGCGAAGGGAACCTGATATCCTGCCGCGACGGGAATTTTCGCGTGAGGGACAAGCCCTCCGCTTGAACAATCGATTAAATCGACGCCGACGGATTTTAATTTCTTCGCGAGTTCAATTGAGCTCAAAACGTCCCAGCCGCCCTCCACCCAATCGGTGGCGGAAATGCGGGCAAAGAGAGGATATTCTTGCGGCCAAACCTTCCGAACTCTCTCCGCGATTAAAATGGCGAGCCGTATTCGGTTTTCGAGGCTTCCGCCGAATTCATCAGTTCTGTGGTTGGAAAGAGGCGATAAAAAGGAATGGAGAAGGTATCCATGGGCGAAATGAAGTTCAAGGGTTTGAAAACCGGCTTGAGCGGCCAAAGACGCGCTTGTCTCCCATTGCTCGATCAACTTTTCAATCTCTTTCCGATCCAGCGCATGGGGCACGGGGTAGTTTTCGCCGAAAGAAATTGCAGATGGGGCGAGCGGCGTCCATCCGCCCTCGGAAACGGGGACGAAAACTTCGCGCTTTTGGTCCCAGGGCCTTGGCGTGGAGGCTTTTCTTCCCGCATGGGCGATTTGAATTCCAGGAATTGAGTTCTGGCTTTTAATGAAGGTCGTGATTCTTTTTAGAGGCTCAATGTGCTCTTTGGACCAAAGCCCCATGTCCTGGGGAGAAATCCGGCCTTCGGGAGAAACCGCAGTGGCTTCCGCAATCACTAGGGCCGCTCCTCCCACCGCTCGGCTGCCCAAGTGAACCAAATGCCAATCAGTTGCCTTGCCGTTTTCGCTCGAATATTGGCACATAGGAGAAACGAAAACGCGATTCTTAAAGGTTATCTCGCGGATTTTAAGGGGAGAAAAAAGAATAGACATGGCAGGTCAAAATAGCGGGCGAAGCGTTTCGCTTCACCCGCTATCCTTTGAGTTTAAGATCCTGATTCGCCTTCGTTATGGGGCTTTGTTTTTTCTGCTTTGGGCATGACGGCGATGCGCCCTTTGTAGAACCCACAGTGAGGGCAGACGGTGTGAGCGGGCCGCATCTTTTTACAGTCCGGGTTTGGGCACGGACTTAAAGACGGACGCTCAAGTTTCCAATTTTGAGAACGGCGACTGTCTCTTCTGGAACGGGTATGTTTTCTTTTTGGATTAGGCATTGAAATAATCTCCTGAAAGGATATTTTACTTAAAAACCGACCGTTTCGCGGATAAAATAAGAATTTTTATCCTTGATGTCAAAATAGGTGCGGACTAAAATTTCCGCCAAGAGCCCCAAGAGAAGCAGCTGAAAACCGATCAGGGAAAAGAAAATTGCCACTTGAAAAAGGGGTTGGTCTTTCACAAAAATTCCCAAAGCGAATTTTTTGTAGAGAGTAATCGCCGCAGCGGACATTCCCAAGAGCATCATGATGATTCCGCCTCCGCCGAAGAGGTAAATGGGCTTTCCCATGTAGGAGTCCATGAACTTGACGGTGAGTAAATCCAAAATGACCTTAAGCGTTCGGGAAATTCCATATTTTGATTTTCCCTTCATTCGAGGACGATGGTTGACTTCCAACTCCGCTATTTTAGCCCCTAGAAATCCGGCGAAGGCTGGAACAAAGCGGTGCATTTCTCCATAGAGCCGAATCGGCTTTAAATATTCGGCTTTGTAGAGTTTGAGGCTGCATCCGTAATCGTGAAGATGGACCCCGGTTACGCCGGAAATAAGAGAGTTGGCAATTTGAGAGGGAAGCCGCCGGTTGAGCCAAGGGTCTTTTCTGTCTTTTCTCCAACCGCTGACGACGTCAAAACCTTCGTTTAGTTTTGCAATGAGGCGAGTGATGTCCTTAGGGTCGTTTTGGCCGTCGGCGTCAAGGCAGGCGATCAAGGTCCCCGAGGATTTTTGGATTCCAGCAGATAAGGCGGAAGTTTGTCCGGAGTTGCGCCCTAAAAATACGCCCTTAACCCGTTCGTGCGCGCCGGCGATTTTTCTGATCACCTCGCGGGATTGATCGGAGGAGCCGTCGTCGACAAAGATAATCTCCGACGGCATCGAGATTTTCGAGATCGCCGCCGCCAACTCCTCCGCGAAGGCGGGGAGACTTTCCTCTTCGTTATAGACGGGGATGATGACGCTTAGTTTTTGGTCTTGTTCGTTCACGCCGCAACAGAAGCCGCTTTTCCCATGTGACGCGCGATGGCTTCCCCGAATTCAGAGGTCTTAAGTTTTTTTGCCCCCGTCATCTGACGCTCAAGATCATAGGTGACCGTCTTTTCTTGAATCGTTTGTTCAAGGGCGGAAACAATTAAGTTCGCCGCTTCTTGCCAGCCAAGATGCTCAAGCATCATGACGCCCGACAAAATCAAGGAGCCGGGGTTGACCATGTCCTTGTCGGTATATTTCGGCGCGGTGCCGTGGGTGGCTTCAAAGAGAGCCGCTTGATCCCCAATGTTGGCGCCAGGGGCGATGCCGAGGCCTCCGACTTGGGCCGCGGCGGCATCCGAGATATAATCGCCGTTTAAGTTGGGAGTGGCCAAGACGCTGTATTCGTCCGGCCTTAAAAGAAGCTGCTGGAAGGTTTGATCGGCGATGCGGTCCTTGATTAAAATTTTCCCCGCAGGCATTTTCCCATTATGTTTATCCCACAACTCGGCTTCGGTGACGATTTTGTCACGGAATTCGGTTTTTGCGATCTCGTATCCCCAGTCGCGGAAGGCGCCCTCGGTAAATTTTTGGATGTTTCCTTTGTGAACCAAGGTGACTGACGGCTTATTATGATCGATGGCGTATTGAACGGCCATGCGGATCAGGCGATGGGTTCCCGTCTTGGAAATGGGCTTGATTCCAATGCCGCTGTCGGCGTTGAATTTTTTTCCCATTTCCTTGGTCAAAAAATCATAGACCTTTTTCTGTTCCGGCGTTCCGTTCTCAAACTCAATGCCCGCATAGACGTCTTCGGTGTTCTCCCGGAAGATGACGATGTTGAGTTTCTCCGGTTCCTTGACCGGGCAGGGAACGCCCTTAAACCAGCGGACGGGCCTGACGCAAGCGTAAAGATCCAGCTTCTGCCGAAGTTGGACGTTGACCGATCGAAAGCGCGGCGTGACCCATTCGGAGCCGCATTTGACGCATTTCTCGGGTCGGCGTCCGTTTTCTTCATTTTGCTCGGCCGAACAAACCAGGCACACGAATTTGTGCCCGCCCACCGGGGTGGTCAAGGGCCCTTTGATGGCGACGCGGAATTCATTAATGGCGTCCAAGGTTTCCTGCGGCAAAACGGTGTCTTTATCGTAATTTTTTAAGGCCGAGAGACCGGCGTAGATTTCCATCCAGACGATTTTTTTCTTGCCGGAATAGGCGGTTTTCACGGCTTGGTCCAGAACATGACGCGTGGCTTTCCAAATATCGGGGCCCGTTCCGTCGCCGGCGAAAAAAGGAATGATGGGAAAATCGGGAACGGAGAGTTTTCCGTTTTTTAATTCGATTTTTTGCCCTTCGGGGGGCGCTTGAATTTTTTTATAGGAAGACATGGCTTTCTCCTTTTTATTTAATGCCTACAGCCGCCGCTGGGGGCTTGCTCAATTTCTTCCGTTTCGATGGAGGCGTATCGCCCGGAAGCGTCCCACGGCTTTTCGTTGAGGGCGGGCTTACTCTTTTGAAAGAGAGAAGCGGCGATATCTTTGAGGTCTTCCGAGGATTCAATATCCCCGCCGGCGACGTAATCAAAATAGACATCAGGGGTTTTCTGGAAAAGCAGGTCCGCCTTGGGCGACATCTCGTTTTCCAAATGCCGTCTGAGCGCTTCATGAATGGTGAGCGGCGCGAGAGCCAAGCCGACGTAGAGAATGGTCCCGTTTCCCTGGCCGTCAAAAACCACGAATTCATAGATCCCCGGGGTGTGGGGGGCGTGGTTTGTCAGCGCTTCAGGTTTAAAGCGAAAGCAGCGCTTGGACATCTTGATTTTGAAAACACGTTTTTCTGCGGTCGGTTGGGTCATTGGTTTAATCCTCCATTTTCAAACTTTTCCAGATTGCGCGTCCTATGAAAAAGGGGCCCATGTTTTGGATGTAGGTCGAGGTTTGACGTGTTGGCCGCATTTTTTCCACCAAGGCCGAGAGGGGGAAAAGCTCTTTGCCGATAAGGCCGATAACGAAATCGTTGTCGTTTTGGTCAAGACCGGCGCAGGACAGGCGTATGTCTTGGGCAAGGCCCGAATCTCCAAAGAGGCGGCCAATTTGCCCGTGTTCTTTTAAGATATTCATCTGTTCTTGATGGTTGAGTTGGGCGAAAGCCCCGGTTCTTCTGAGCGGATACCACACGGCCCAGGGAGATTCGGCGTCTAAAATCACGCGCTGCGGGCGCTTGAGAAGCCAGTCTTCCAAATTGGGCTCGTATCCTAGGGAATAAGTGCGTCCGAACAAAGAATAGCCGGGCTTAAGAGATAGCTCCTTCCAGGGGCTTAAGGAAAAAAGGTCGCGCGCGCGGGTGAAGAAATTCTCCGGGTTTTTGCTCATGGTCAAGAGACCGATTCCTTTCGGATCATGCAGGCTTTCGTAGAGAACGGCGGGAAGATTTGATTTTTCAAGGGAAAGGGTTAAGGCTTTTAGGTCCTCGCATCCGGTGAAAACCTGGATTTGGATAAACAGCCTTTGATTCAGAAACTGCGCCTGACCGTCTTTAACGCCGCCTTTTTCCCGCAAATCGAGTTTTTTCTCTTCCTTTTCCACAGTTGCGCCTTGAATGGAACTCACGAGGATATTCTACATTTTTAAGAAGCGGATTTGAATCGGGGCGCATCAGCTCTAGCGATGCTGCCGAAAAAAGGAGGGGCCATCAGCGTCCGTTGCGCCGCGTCGCCCAAGAAGGGCCCTAACATCTCTCTCGAATACGGCGGCGGCGGTCTGGCCGACATACTTGGCGTATATTCTGCCGTCGCGGCCGATCAAAAAGGCGACCGGAAGTCCCAGGATTCCCCCGAAGCTCTCGGCGAGCTTCGCGTCGCCCAGTATCACAGGGTAGTTCATGTTGAAGCGCGCGTAGAAGTCTCGCACAGGCCGAGCATCGTCGTCGAGCGAGATTCCGATGACCTGGAAGCCCCGCTTGCCATATTTCCTTTCCAGCGCCACCAATGCCGGGACTTCCTCTTTGCAGGGCCCGCACCACGTCGCCCAAAATTCGAGAAGGACCACCTTTCCCTTGTAGTCGGAGAGCGCTAGTTTCCGCCCATTGAGGTCGACAGCCACGAAGTCCGGAGCCGGCTGAGAACTAGAAGATGGTCTGGGAGCGCTCGCGCGGCGAACGGCAATGTAGAATGCGGCTACGAGGACGAGCGCCGCCGCGGCCTTCGTTCTAAAGCTCACCGTCCCTTGACCGTCGGATAGCCTTTGTCCACCCAGTCCGCGCCAAAGTTGTGGGCGAGCCAAAGCGCCTTCACGTTTTTAAATCCCATGGCGTGAAGGCTGGCATACGCGGGCTTGACGTTGGGGCAACTCTTCCACGGGCAGCAGCCGCAATAGAGGACGATGAACACTCTGCGAGGCAGGGCCTTAACGCGCGCGCGCAGTCGGCTCAAGGCTTTATCATCGGAGGCCGGGCCGATATATTCGGAACCCGGAATGTGCGCCTGCTCATAGAGGACGCGAAATCCGACTTGAATGAGGAGTGGTTTCTTCCCCTTGTGCGAAAGCAGGAGCTTGGCCAATTCGGCCGGCTGGATCAATGCCGGCTCGGCGTTCTTGCCGGTGTTCCCGCTGTGCACGTGCGCTTCCATAGCCAACACGGCGGCCGCAAGCGTTATGGCCACGGCAACCATTTTTAAATGTGCTCTCATTTTTATCTCCTTAAAGCGAGCTGGGGATGCCGCGCGCCTTGGCTCCCAGGTTGAGAACAAGACGCAACAGTTTCCGGCGCACGCCAGCCGGAGAAAGCCACCACTTCTCAAACAGAACCTTGCCCCAGCGCCAAGTGCGTGACGGCGGATAAAGCCGCATCTGCGGGCTTTCGCCGTAGAAGTCGCCGTTCCCGAACGCCGCCAAACCGCCGCCCATTTCGATAGCGCACCAGCCCTTACCGTCAAACTTCGCGCCGGGCGCGCCGCCTTCCAAGCGGGCCATGATATTGGCCGCCACGACCTCGGCTTCGCTGTGGGCGAAGACGCCGGCCTTGGGCAGAGCCTTGCCCCCGGCAATAGGGACGCTCGCCGCGTCGCCTATCGCGTAGATGCCCTCATATTTTGTGGCGAGGGTCTCGCGGTCTACGGCAATCCAGCCTGCCTCGTTGGTGAGCCCCGAGTCCCTAGCCGCTTTCGGTCCTTGATGAGCGGGCACCCCGATGAGGAGGTCGCAAGTCTCGCTCTTGCCGTTCTCGAATATCATCTTGTTTCCGTCCGGCTCGATATTTGTCACTTTATGGTTCGGGTGGAATTGGATGCCCTTGGATTCCAGCATGGCCTTGAGGGCTTCTCCGACTTTCGGACCGGCCGTGGGCATGGGGAATGGTTCGGGGGTGAAAACCGAAACTTCGGCGGGCTTGCCCCTCTGCTTGAGGAAGTCCTGGACCAAGAAGGCGGCCTCATACGGGGCGGCCGGACACTTAAACGGGGATGAGACGACGAGGACGGCAACCTTCCCGCCGGAGAATGCCTCCAAGGATTTCTGAATCCGTGAGCTGCCTTCCAGCGTGTAAAGATTGAGCGCCGCCTCCTGAAAGCCCGGGATTTTCTCAGGGGCGAGGTCGGCTCCCAGGCTGATGATCAGGTAATCAAAGCTCATCGGACCGGTGGAGGTCTCAACGACTTTCCTGGTGGGATCGATTTTCAGTATCTCCGCTTGGACGAGTTCCACGCCTTTCCGCAGCAGGGCCGCGAGAGGTCTCTGGATGTCGCGAATTTTTCTTTGCCCTACGATCATCCACAGAAAAGATGGCGAAAAGGAAAAATCATTTTGCTTGTCCACTAAGACGATGCGATGCCGGCCAGCCAGACGGGAGGCGAGCGCGTTGGCCGCTACTTGGCCGCCAACCCCGCCTCCAAGAATGAGAACAGTCTTACGTTCCATTTTGCCTCCTAAAAAGTCAGAACCTTATCGGCCCATATGGTCCAGTCCGCCAACTCGGCCAAGGCGCTTCGCTTAGCCCCCTCGGTAATATCAGTGTCGGCCAAGCCTCGGGCGTCCATGCAGGAGCCGCAAACTCCCACCTCGCCGCGGCTTTTGGCGACATTTCCCAGCATCACCTCCACGTTGTAATACCCCTGCGGCGCCTTCTGCCCTTTCTTGGCGCAAGAAGCCGCGTCGCCGATCTCACGACATAGGCGTAACGAGCGGCGCCGAGGCAATCGCAGTCCTTGCCTATCAACGAGATTCAAACAACTTAACGATTTTATGCGGCGAGGCCGCGCCCTTGACGATACGTAGCCGCCGGACATTAAGGCCCAGCGCCTTAGCCAAGAGGGGCAGAGCCTCACGATTGGCCTGACCGCCTTTCGCGGGAGCTCTAACTGAGACTTCAAAGGCGTCATCCGACTTCTTGATCAGGGACGCGGCCTTGGCGCCGGGATGGACGCGGAGCTTGATTAGCATGTTCAGCGTTCCTTGACAATTATCATATTCCCGAAAAATCCGCGGACGGAGACATCGCATTGAAGTTCTAAAAAATTCTGAGGTCGGTTTATGTAAATGAAATCTGGCGGGGTCGACGGGACTTGAACCCGCGGTCTCCGCCTTGACAGGGCGGCGTGTTAGCCAGCTACACCACGACCCCAAAACCATTCCTAAAGCGGGTCGAGCGCCGCGAGGCTTCGCCTCGACCGCACCACGACCCCAACTGGGGCTATTCTAACATTTTTTCCCGTCTTTAAGGCGTCTTTTGAGTATGCGTCGGGCGATGAAATCATAAACACCCCTAGGGAGGTTGGGCAAAACCCAGGCCATCGGGAGGGCGAGCGGCCAGGGGAAATAAAACAGGCGTTTTTTCTTTTTGATGGCGTCGATGATTTTTTTCGCGCCTATTTCGGCGTCCAAAACAAAGACCATGTCGCGGGGATCGTTTTTATCGGTCATCTCGCTTTTAATGAATCCGGGGCATATCGTGACGACGGAAACATTCGATGCGGCCAAATCAACGCGCAGGGACTCAAGCAAGACCATCAATGCGGATTTGCTTGAAGAATACGCTCCCGAGCGCGGAAGCCCGACAAAGCCCGCCAGACTTGCAATGCCCGCGATCGTCCCGTTTTTG
Organism: bacterium; assembly: GCA_021846045.1. Classification (GTDB taxonomy): domain Bacteria; phylum Elusimicrobiota; class Elusimicrobia; order UBA1565; family UBA9628; genus JAKAQV01. Next base: position 8,851 of record JAJZCM010000027.1, read on the forward strand.
GCCTTGACCATGTCGGGAATGACGGCTTCAAGCCAGTAGGCGGCGCCTAGAACATTGGTTTCAAAAGTTTTTTTGTAGGCCGCGGCGGAAAATTGAGTTCCCGGGTTTCTTAGACTGATGCCGGCGTTGAGAATCGCCCAATCAAGGCCGCCCCATTGGTTTTGAATCTCGCCGTAATGTCGGATGACGGTTTGAGGGTCAGTCGTGTCTCCCACCAGGACTAGGGCTTTCCCGCCCTCTTTTTCGATTTGATCTGCCGTTTCACGCAAGGCTTCTTCTCTTCGGCCCGTGATGGCGATTTTATGTTTTTCTTTCGCAAGGCGCACGGCCATTTCTCGGCCGATGCCGGAAGAGGCTCCGGTGATGAGAATTCTAAATGCCATTTTGATCTCCTTGGAGGGCGAGGACGGGACAATAAGCTCCTTCAAATTGCCGCCGCCACCAATGCCCGCTTAAACGACGTTCGGCGGGGGTGGTGAAGCGGTATTCATAAAAAAGCGCGCGCACGTATTTCGGCGGATTTTGCTGAAAGGGATTGCTTTTTAATAGAGATAAAACGCCGGGAGAGCCTTCAAGCAGCCGCACGAGAAACGCGGTAAACCAGGAGCGCTTTTGGTAGGGCTCCAAAGCCGCGAACCACATTTGCCAGTCAAGCCGCGGTTGATAAGGCTCAACAAAGGAAGGCGCGTCTCCGAGATATTGCGGCTTCCACTTGAAATCATAATCTTCCCATGAAATTCCATCTTCGCTTCCTTGAATGACGATTTCATAGCGATGGGTCGTCATCACCGCAAAGGGGCCGTAGGAGCTGGCGATGTGAAGGGGGCTTAAAGCGGCGTCCAAATCCTCTAGTGATTTCGGAAGGGCTTGGGGGGCAAGCAGCGCTGTGAGTTGGGATAAAGAAAGAATTCCCCAGAGGCCGGCAAAAGAAAAGATGAGAACGTTCTTTAATTGGCCGGTCGGGCGTTGTTTGGAGATAGCGTGAAATTTTAAACTCCATTTTTTAAAGAAGCTCTGAAGGAAAAAATCGTCGAAACAAAGAACGCAAAGAGAGATGGCCAAAAGGTTGAAAAAGCCGTAATTTCCAGTCAGGGCGATAAGAATCTGGAGAAAAATCATGAGCGCCGCGCCCAGCATCTTGGCGCGCCGGGGAAAGAAAAGAAGAAAAGGCGTTCCCAGTTCAATCATCAGAACCGCCGCCGCGGAAATTTTGAGAAACCATTGGGGGCTTTGGGCCGCCCACCAGCCTATCCAGGTTGGCAGCGGCTGGGTCTGATAGTGGTAAAAAAGCGCCGTGAAATTTCGCCAATGGGGGTCTCCGCTTAAAATCTTAACCAAACCGGATTCAAAGAAGAGTTTAAACAAAAGGAAGAGAAGGAGTATCCGAGCGGCGGGCCGAGGTTCTTCAATTTTAAAACCTCGTCGGAGTTTCCACGGAAGCATGAAGCTCGCGAGGAGGCCGGTTTCCAAAAGCAAAATGTCCCATTGGAAACTGAGGAAATCTTGCCCGGCCGCGACCAGGGAAGAGTAAAAAAGCCAGCCAAGTAAAATGGAAGGGCCTTCTGCTATCCCGAATACTATTAATAAGGAACAAAGGGTTCCGCCCCAGACTAGAAATCCTAAGAATGCGTCCTGTCTAAATATCCAGCATAAGGTCGGCGAGAGAAAATAGGCCTTGAGCCCAAAATGGGACTTGAGAGCAGTCAGGTAAAGCTGGACGGGAAGTATTCCTTGACGGCCCCACAAGCCTTTCCATTGAAATATCAGCGCGCCGAAGGCGAAAAAATAAGCCAGCCCCACTAGTCGCGTGAAAACCCAGGCGGCGAATGCGTATCTCGGTTCTTCCAGATGAGAACCCCACAAAAGGCGGGTGAGTTTCGAAAAAAAGCCGCGATGAGAGGCGATAAGGCGGTAAATTCCTTCGCAGAGAGTTTTAAAAAACGGAAGTTTCTGATACAAAAAAAGAGGCCAAGCCGTTTTGCCGTAAGCGAGGGTTCTAAAAACGGCTTCCGCGCCGGAGCATCGTCCTTGGGAATCAATCAGTTGAACGGCGATTTTTAATTCTTCGGTTGGAATTTCGGGGAATAAATGCCTAGCTTCCTGGTAGGCGCGAAATTCAACGGCGGCGCCTGAGATTTTTTTCCAGCGATTAACCCAACTGCGGCAAAAATAACAATCTCCATCGTAGAGGAGGGTCGGCTTTTCCATTTGAGCGCGCGCGAGAAATCCGCCTAGGAAGAAACGGCGGATTTCTCAACGCGATGAATCTCTTCCTTCAACATCACGGCGATGATTTCCAGGTTAAAGGGCCAGACGTAATTCGTCGAAATCTCAGGGCGCTTTTTTGAAAAATTGCGGATGATTTCCGGAATTTCCGTTTCGCTGTGAATGCCTCCACGGGTAAACATTGTCGGAATGACGGTGATGGTCTCGGCATTGTTTTGAGCGGCTGATTCCAGAGCTTCCTCAAGGCTGGGAGAACAAAATTCATTGTAGGCTGAGGTGACTAAGTGATCAGGCATCTGTTTTTGCAAAGATGCCGCTATTTGTTCGAGGCCGTCTTTATAGGGATCGGTTTCGGGCGTTCGCGGCCAAGCCCGCAACTTTCGGTCGGCTTCCATGAATTCGGGAGAGCCCGGGGAAGCGCGTTCCAGACGCTTGAATTCTTCCACCAATGATTTCGGCGCATCCTTGGGAACCGCGCCGTGACCGACTAGGATTGCGTATTTCTTCATGACAATATAGTATATCTATTTTTAGGACATGTCCCGGGAAACGGGAAAAGAGTGTTGCAAAGGCTTTTTTAATTTTGCAATATCACCTTAAGGGAGTTTGTTATGGAAACGACAGTGACGTCAAATCAATCTTCGACTGCGGCGCATCAAAGGCTTAAAGATCGTGTGGCAATTGTGACCGGCTCGGCCCAGGGCATCGGCTTTGCGATTGCGGAACTTTTTTCAAGAGAAGGGGCCAAGGTCGTCTTGGTCGACGTGGATAATCAAAAAGTTTCGGAGGCCGCCCGAGGCCTTACTTCCCAAGGCTTCGAGGCGCTGGGTGTGGCTTGCGACGTGACTAAATTTGAGTCTTGCGAAGACGCGGTCAAGGAAACGGTCGCAAAATTTGGGAAAATCGACATCCTGATTAACAATGCCGGCGTCACTCGGGATAATTTGCTGATGAGAATGTCCGACGCGGATTGGGATTTGGTGCTCAACATCAATTTAAAAGGGCCCTTTAATTTCACCAAAGCCGCTATTCGCCCGATGCTCAAAGCCCACTATGGACGGATCGTCAATATCGCGTCCGTGGTTGGTGAGGAGGGCAATGCCGGGCAGGCCAACTATGCGGCTTCCAAGGGCGGCCTCATCTCCTTTACCAAGACCTGCGCGAAAGAATTTGCCGCCCGAAATATCTTGTGCAACGCCGTCGCTCCCGGGTTTGTTAAAACCCGCATGACCGACATGGTTCCCGAGGCGGAAAGGCAGAAATTTTTATCCGGCGTCCTTCTTGGGCGAATTGGAGAACCCATTGAAATCGCCAAAGCCGTTTTGTTTTTGGCGTCGGATGATTCATCATATATTACCGGCCACGTTCTGAATGTGAACGGCGGCGGGTACATGTAAAAAACCAGGGGGAAACATGACTGAGACAGCAAGCGGCAGCATTAACGATCGCGTAAAGAAAATCATTGTCGAGCAATTGGGCGTGGACCCGGGAGAAGTCACCCCCCAAGCTCATTTCGTCAACGATTTGGGCGCGGATTCTTTGGATACCGTCGAGTTGGTCATGGCGCTTGAAGAAGAATTTGACACCGAGATTCCCGACGATCAAGCTGAGAAGATTCAGACCGTCGGCCAAGCGATCGACTACGTTACAGCGCACGCGAAGAAATAGCGGTTTCGCCCATGTCGGCGGGCGGAGAGCTAATGACGCTTGTCCCCGAGGACGGCGCTTTTCAGGGGAATACGACCGATAACCCTCCCTTAGAGAGGGTTATCGGTTATCGCTTTTCTTCTGCGACTCTCCTCAAGGAAGCTCTTTCCCATCGTTCCTATGCTTCGGAATCGGGCAATAACGCCTGTAATAACGAGCGTTTGGAGTTTCTTGGGGACAGCGTTCTTTCAACAGCGGTCGCGCATCATCTTTATCAGGAATATCCTCAAGAGGACGAGGGGCGCCTTTCAAAGCGAAAATCCCGGCTCGTTTCCCGTCTAAGTTTGGCGAGGTGGGCGGAGCGGATTAACCTTGGAGCGTATCTCTACTTAGGAGTCGGTGAGGAACAGTCCGGAGGGCGCTTACGGCCAAGTCTTTTGGGAAACGCTTTGGAAGCTCTAATTGGAGCGATTTATTTAGATGGCGGATATGCGGCCGCTGAAAAATTCATCCATCGTTTTCTTGAGACAGGCAAAGAGTCTTTAGAGGGGGAATCCGATTATAAGAGCGAATTGCAGGAATATGCCCAAAAGAAATCGCGTACGACGCCCGTCTATCAAGTAACCAAAATGGATGGGCCCGATCACGATAAAACTTTTGAGGTGACCGTTGACATAGGCGGAATCGTTCGCGGTTATGGACGGGGTAAAAACAAGAAAGCGGCAGAGCAGAATGCCGCCCGTGAAGCTTTGAAATCAATTAAAGAAGAGGGCTCTAAAAAAGTCCGCTAAGGGGTCGCGACCCCTAAAGGAGAAATTATGGATTACGAATTAAACGAGCAACAGCAGGAAGTGGCGTCCTTGGCTTATCAACTGGGCCAGCAAAAAATTAGGCCGGTGCGCGAACACTACGATCAGACCGAAGAGTTTCCATGGCCGGTTATTGAAGAAATGAGAAAGGCGGATTTGTTCGGCGTTTATCTTCCTGCGGAGTATGGGGGTTTGGGCGGCGGCACGATGGATCTTGTTTTGGTCGTCGAGCAACTCTCTCGCGCTTGCGGTGGAATCGCCCTTTCCATGGCGGCTTCCGGCCTGTGCGCCATACCGATTCTTCTCTTCGGAAATGCCGAGCAAAGAAAAAGATGGATTCCCGATCTGGCTTCGGGAAAACGCCTAGGGGCTTTTGCCTTGACCGAGCCCGGCGCCGGTTCAGACGCGACGGCGACCAAATGCACGGCGAAACTCGAAGGCGATCATTACATCGTCAACGGAATCAAGAATTTCTGCTCCAGCGGAAACGCCGCTGAAATTTACACGACTTTCGCTACGACCAACCCGGCCAGAGGCGCGCGTGGAATTACGGCGTTTGTAGTTGAAAAAGGAACCCCGGGATTTTCCTTCGGCAAGAAAGAACAGAAAATGGGAATTCGGGCCTCCTCAACTTATGAGCTTGTCTTCAATAATTGCAAGATCCCAAAATCGAACATCCTTTATAAAGAAGGGTATGGCCTTTTTGTAGCTCAGAACACCTTCGATATGTCTCGCCCGGGAGTCGCGGCCCAGGCTTTAGGCATTGGCCAGGGAGCCTTGGATGAGACCTTGTCCTATGTCCGGGTCAGAAAACAATTCGGCCAAGCAATTGCCAGTTTCCAAGCCATTCAACATATGTTGGCCGATTGCGCGACCGCCCTTGAGGCCAGTCGAGCGCTCCTTTATTCGACGGCTAAGGCGATGGATCGGGCCATGCAACCTGCGATAGACGCCGCAGTTCAGAACCAGACCATTGTTTACGATGAAATGAACAAGCTCAACGTGAAGCGCTGGACGAAAGAATCCGGAATGTGCAAGGTGCTTTGTTCTGACACGGCGATGAAGGTTTCGACTGATTGCGTCCAAATGTGCGGCGGAATTGGGTATATGCGGGATTTCCCCGTTGAGAAATATATGCGGGATGCGAAAATCACCCAAATCTATGAGGGCACTAATCAGATTCAGCGGAATGAAATCGCGATGATGATTATTAAAGAATCCGCTTCCAAGCAAAAAGAAGCCGTTCTTGCGTAGAAATGTTGCTCCAATAAGCGGGCATCGGAGGGAATATGGCGGCGCAGCCGGGGAGGGTCGTCCTTCTCAGTGAAGACGATCCCGAAACGTTGGGCTTGCTTGAGAGATCTTTAAGCTACGCGCATCTTTTCGGTTTTGTCTGCCGATTCCCTCCATAAGGCCTTCGAGGTTCTGGGTTCATCTCAACCTGACCTGGTCATCGCAGACATAAGGTTGCCCGATGGAAGCGGTTTGGAGGCGCTGAAAAATCTTAGATCCCAAGGCAGTCCCATTCCCTTCAGTTCCTTAACGTAGGCGGCGATCATTTTTGCCCTATGCGATGGATGCCCGTCCACGACAAGAAAAACTGGACGCTTTCTTCCCCGCATGAATGATTTGAGGAACTCATCTCTAAATCGCGTCGCATTGAACCGTCCAGAGTACACCTCATACCAAAAGGCTCCACGCGCTGAACCGCCATGCGGCGAATTTCCTCGGACGTCTCGTGGCTGAGGGTGCGGCCGTCGAGTTTCACGCCTAAACATTAGCATGTTTCCCAACCATATGTATCCCAAACTATAGACTGGTTAGTAAGCGTTCTTCTAGTTTCAATTGCATGTAGGTTCTCATACCTCCTTATCCTACAGCAGAGAACCTTCAAAACCTCATAGTGTTGCACTAGCATATTGAACTCGTGGGCAAGCGATACTTCGTCTCACGCCGCGCGCGATGTGCTAAAATGAAAGAAGGCGCGTCCAAATTCGCGCCGCGGAAATTTTTTTGGAGGCTTTATGGGTGGACATTCACATTGGGCGGGAATCAAACACAAGAAAGCTCTCATAGACGCCAAACGCGGCAAGGTCTGGACGAAAATCAGCCGTGAAATCACGATCGCCGCGAAAATGGGCGGCGGAGATCCGACGGGAAACCCGAGACTGCGCCGCGCCATCGATGACGGACGGGCGGCCAACATGCCGCTCGACACAATCAAACGCGCGATCCAAAAAGGAACCGGCGAAATCCCCGGCGCGACCTATGAAGAGTTGACTTATGAGGGATACGGCCCCGGCGGGGTCGCCATTTTAGTCGAAGTCACGACCGACAACCGCAACCGCACGGGCTCTGAAATCGCGACCCTTTTCACAAAAAACGGCGGCAACAAGGGCGAGGCGGGATGCGTGGCCTGGATGTTCAAACCCCAGGGTCTTATCCGCGTCAAAAAATCATCCGTCAAAGACGAGGATGCGTTCATGTCCCATGCTTTGGAGGCGGGGGCCGATGACGTCTCAACCGATGACTCCGAGTTTTGCGAAGTGATCGTTTCTCCCCTCAACCTCGACAAGGCCAAGGACGCCTTGGCCAAGACGGGCTATGAAATTGAATCGGCGACTTCAATCATGAAACCGGACACGACCATCACCTTGGACCAAGCCACGGCCGAAAAAGTCTTGGCGCTGGTAGACGTTTTGGAAGAGCACGACGACGTTAAAAACGTGCACTCAAATTTCGACATTCCTGATGAAATTCTAGCCAAGCTCGGGGCCTAATCGGAGATTAAAGTGATCACTTTGGGGATCGACCCCGGCGTCTCTGAAACGGGATGGGCGGTTTTAAACGGAGAAAGCGCCGCGTCCCCTAAGCTCATCGCTTCCGGCCTTATCCGCACGTTTCCCGCTCAAGCTTTAACCGAGCGCCTCGTTCAAATCCACAACGAAGTCCGGCGCGTCATTGACCAGCATTCACCCGACGCCGTCGCCATAGAAGAAATGTTTTTTTTAAAGGCGGCTGTGACCGTACGCGCTACCCTGCAAGCCCGAGGGGTGATTTTGCTCGCCGCAGCTCTTGAGAAAAAGCCGATCAAGGAATATAATCCCCGCGCCGTCAAACTAACCTTGACCGGCAGCGGAACGGCCATCAAGTCTCAAATGCAATGGGCCGTCCAACGGGCGCTGAACCTCAAGGAAACTCTTCACCCCGCCGATGTCGCCGACGCCGCCGCGATAGCCCTTTGCCATCTTAAATCAAGCCGAGTCTCGCGCTTAAAAGTGCTCGAACAATTTGGAAATTCCAAAAAGCCGCAAAGAACCGCCAAGGAGAATTTAAATGCCGCTTCACATTGACACGCCGCTGCTTGAATCTCTCTCGATATCCCGCATCGTCAAAAAACCGGTCTATTTGAAAATGGACGCGCTCCAGCCTTCCGGCTCGTTTAAAATTCGGGGAATCGGGCATCTCTGCGAGAAATTGGCCCAAATGGGAAAAACTCATTTTGTCTCCTCCTCCGGTGGAAACGCGGGGCTTGCCGCCGCCTATGCCGGACGGAAATTGGGAATAAAAACCACCGTTATCGTTCCGGAGACCACCCCGGCCATAATGAGAGACCGCATCGCCCTTGAAGGCGCGGAAGTCCGGGTTTTCGGCAAGGTTTGGGACGACGCCCATCAAGAGGCCTCCCGCCTGGCCCAAGACCCCAAGGTCGGCTACGTTCATCCCTTCGACAACCCTTTAATTTGGGACGGGCACGCGAGCTTGATTGATGAAATCGTCAAGGCGGGGCTTAAGCCCGGCGCGATTGCGGTAGCCGTCGGCGGAGGCGGGCTTCTCTGCGGTATTTTGCAGGGCCTTCACGCCCACGGAATGAAAGACGTTCCCGTCATCGCCTGCGAAGTTAAAGGCGCGGCCAAAATCAACGCTTCCTTGAAGGAAGGAAAGATTGTTTCCCTGGACAAGGTCCAAACGATCGCGACCAGCCTCGGCACCAAGGTCATCACTCCCGAGGTTTGGGAGTGGACAAAAAAACACCGAATCATCGACGAGACGATTTCCGATGGAGACGCAATAGAAGCCTGCGTTAAATTTGCCGACGACCACAAGGTCTTGGTTGAACCGGCCTGCGGGGCGGCGCTGGCGCCTCTTTATAAAAACGCTCCCGTCTTCAAGGAGTTTTCCTCCATTCTCGCAATCGTCTGCGGCGGAGTGGGCGTGAATCTTAAGCAACTCCACGCCTGGCAGGAACAATTTCAAAAAGTCTCCGTTTAAGCCTGCTATAATAATACTCTCAGTTTAGATATTGGAGAGGTGGCCGAGCGGTTTAAGGCGCCGGTCTTGAAAACCGGTAGGGGTTCACGCCTCTCGTGGGTTCGAATCCCACCCTCTCCGAAAAATTAGGCGCTTGCCGAAACAAAATTTCCCTTGCAAATTTTCAGGGGGCCTGCTATAGTCTAGGTATGCAAAATTGGATGCGTGGGCTCATCGCGCTGGTTTTTGTCGTGAGCTTTTCTCCCCGGCCCGTTTTCGCCGCCTGCGCCCAGATGCCTTGCTGCGCGGGACATGCCGCCCCTAAAAAACCTTGCAAAAGCGCCAAGTCCTGCTGCGTCAAAAATCCGCCCGCCTTAGCTCAATTCAACGCCTCGCCTTGGCGCGCCCCGCAAGCAAACCCGGCCTTCGCCTCACATATTCCCCAACCGGTTTTTTCGTCCGTTTCTTTCTTGCCGATTCATCCCTCGCCGGCTATCGGGCCGCCTGGGGCCTCTAAGTCTCTCGGCCGTTCCCCGCCTCTCGCCTAAGCCGTCCGCCGTTTAATCCCGTCTTTTATTCGTTGGCAGGTTCGTCAAGTTAAGGAGAAAACGTGTTTAGAATTTTAGTTTTAATCTTTTCGATTTCACCCGCGTGGGGAAGCGAGAATCCAAGACAAAGCTTGGATAGTCTCATCGCTATCGCCGTCAAGAATAATCCCGATATTTTGCGGGCTAGGGAGCATTGGAAATCCCTGATGGCCCAAGTTCCGGCTGAGGCGACATGGAATGAGCCCCTGATCGGCTTTCAGCGCATGAATTTCCAAGGTGGAGATGCCGGCAACTATTGGTCAATTGAACAAGACGTGCCGTTTCCAGGGAAACTCTCCAAAAGAGCGACGATGAAGAGGCATGAAGCCCTCATCGCCTATCAAGATTACCGCGTCCGGGAACTGAGCGTCTCAGCCCAGGTGGCGATTGAATATGCGCGGATTTTCTGGCTAAAAGACACCGCAAAGATTCTTAAAAAAGATTCCGAGGTTTTGAGCTCGGTGTCTAAGGTCGCGCAGGCTTCCGTCGCCTCCGGCCGCGCCAGAGCCGATGAGGCCTTGTCGGCGCAGGCCGCTTTTATTAAGGTTAGAAACGCGGCGGAAGAAAGAAAAGCGGAAAGCCTGGTCCAAGAGGAAGCCCTCAACGCCCTTCTTAACAAGCCGGCGGGAAACCGCTGGAGGCTCGTTCCTCCGCAAGAGCCTCAAAAACTCAATGTCCGCGCGTCGGAACTCGACCAACTCGCAAAAAAAATCAGTCCGGATTACATGGAAGCGCTTCATTGGATATCCCACGCCCAAACAATGGTGACCTTGGGGAGAATGGGATTTTTGCCGGATTTCCAATTTACCGCAACCCAGGAATCCGGCCGCCCCGTTCCAGCCATGGAGGAAAGCGCCTACGGGGTCAATCTCGCAATTCCCCTTTGGTTTTGGAAAGAAAATGCTGTTCTCAAATCGGCCCAGGCCCATGCCCGCGAAGCCGCCGCCGCCTCTCAAGAAGCCCGCAACGAGATTTTCAGGCAAATCCATTCGGAACTCATCGAGGTCAACCTCCACCAAGAGTTGGCCTTGAGCGACAAGCAAGAACTCATTCCTCTGGCGCAAGGGGCATTTAAAATCGCGGAAAAAGGATACGAAGCGGGCCACACCAGTTTCTCGCAACTCTCGGAAGCCGTGCGCGCGCTTTTGGACGCGCAGCTCAAATATCCAACTGAAGTCGAACTTTATCAGGAACATTTAGCCAATCTTGAACGCGCGTTAGGCGGGCCGCCAAACCTCAAGGCGTCCGCGATGTCCAAGGAGGACATGAACCCATGAAATCAAAAATTCCCGCTCTCTTGACCATTTTTCTTTTACTCATCGGCGGTTTTTTTCTCCTCAAGAAGACGGCTCCTCCCCCCGTTCATCAAGTAATGGGGCGACTCAAGGAAACGGGCCCTGTTGTCCCCAACCGCGCGCCTATTTCCATCTTGGCGCGAAAAAAACAATTAATCGGGGTCACCTATGGCGAGGTCAAAATCCGCTCTCTCGCTAAAAAAATCAATGCCCCCGGGCGCATCGCCTATGACCCCAAGCTCTATCAAGCCATTGAAGAATACCGCCAAGCCTTTGAAGCGCTCAAATCCGTCAAGCGCGCGACATCCGAAGCGGCTTGGGCTCGTTCGATGGAAAAAGCGGCAGCCCTGAAACTCAACCTTCTTGGAATTTCCACCTCCCAAGCTTCACAATGGCTTATAAATCCGAAATCCGCCCAAAGCCTTCTTTTAGGAAAGCGCGGAGAAGCGGTTTGGGTTTACGCCGACGTTTACGAGTATGATCTTCCACTCATCCATCCGGGATTATCGTTAGAAATTCGCTCTCAAACCTTGCCAGGGAAGACTTGGAACTCCCCAATCATTTCCATCGACCCGGTCATCAATCCTGAAACCAGAACGGCCCGCGTCCGCGCGCGCTTAGACGACGTCTTGGGGCTTCTCCAACCCGGAACCTACGTCGACGTGACCATCAAATCTCCGCTGGGAAACTTGTTGAGCATTCCAGACGGCGCGGTGTTGGACACCGGAGAAAACCAATATGCCTTTGTCGCCGAAGAGAACGGAACCCTGACCCCCGCGCCGATCGTCATCGGAAAAAGAGCCCAAGGCTACGTTGAGATTTTGTCCGGCCTTAAAGCCGGCCAAACCGTCGTCACCTCGGCCAATTTTCTCATCGACGCGGAATCCCAATTCCAATCCGCGATTAAATCTTTCGCCCAGCCCTCAAACAACTCAAACGGCGATTCTTCTTCCGGTTCAATGGGCTCCATGCCCGGGATGAAAATGTAAAGGAGCCGCTCCATGATCGCTAAAATTATCGAATTTTCCGCGCGCAACAAATTCCTCGTTATTTTGCTCACCATCGCCGCAGCCGTGGGCGCTTTTTACGCCCTTAAAAAAATGCCGCTGGACGCCTTGCCGGATTTATCCGACACGCAGGTCATCATCGTATCGAAATGGGACCAGGCGCCCGAAGTCTTGGAAGACCAAGTGACCTACCCCATCGTTTCGGCCCTTTTGGGCGCCCCCAAGGTCAAAGCCGTCCGCTCAACCAACGAATTCGGCCTGTCCTTGGTCTATGTAATTTTCAAGGATGGAACCGATCTCTATTGGGCAAGAAGCCGGGTCTTAGAGTATTTATCTAAAATCAGCGCGGAACTTCCCAAGGGAGTTAAGACCGAAATCGGCCCCGACGCAACCAGTCTTGGATGGGTGTATCAATACGCCTTGGTGGACGACTCCCACGCGCTCGATTTGTCGCAATTGCGGGCTCTGGAAGATTGGCAAATTCGCTACCAGCTTCAAAGCGTTCCTGGAGTCGCGGAAGTGGCCTCCATCGGCGGCTATCAAAAGGAGTATCAGGTTAAAATTAATCCCCGCGCCTTGTGGAGCTACGGCATTCCCATCACCCGCGTTCTCAAGGCCGTGGCGGAATCCAATAGCGAACGAAGCGGCGGAACCGTCGAATTCTCCGGACGAGAATTCATGATTTTGGGGAAAGGCTATTTAAGAGGCCTCAAGGACATCGCCCAAATTCCCTTGGGACGCGACCCCAAAACCGGGACTCCGGTTTTGCTCAAGGACGTCGCGACGATCAGCCTCGGCCCCGCGAGAAGAAGAGGGGTCGCGGATTTAAACGGACAGGGAGACGCCGTCGGCGGCATCGTCATCATGCGAAGCGGAAAAAACGCCCTTAACGTCATCGCGCGGGTCAAGGAAAAAATCAAGGAAATTACGCCTTCCTTGCCCAAAGGCGTCCGCCTCGTTCCGGTCTATGACCGGTCAAGTCTCATCAACCGCGCCATCGGAACGCTCAAGGAAACTCTTCTTGAAGAAATGCTGATTGTGAGTTTGGTGATCTTTCTTTTTCTCTGGCACCCGCCCTCGGCTTTGATTCCGATATTAACGATTCCGGTTGCGGTGTTCCTCGCCTTTATTCCCATGGCGGCCTTGGGAATTACGACCAATATCATGTCTTTATCGGGAATCGCGATCTCAATCGGCATTTTAGTGGACGGCGCGATCGTTGAAGTGGAAAACGCCTATAAGCGCCTAGAGGAGTGGCAATCCTCGGGCAAAACCGGAGATTTCCACGAAGTGAGGCTCAAGGCCCTCATCGAAGTGGGGCCTTCAGTCTTTTTTTCGCTTTTGGTCATTGCCGCAGCTTTCTTGCCGATTTTCGCTCTGACCGGGCAAGAAGGGCGATTGTTTAAGCCCCTGGCCTATTCCAAGACCTTTGCAATGCTGTTGGCCGCGGGTCTCGCCGTCACCTTGGACCCCGCAGTGCGCATGCTCTTTACCCGAATGGAAGAGTTTAATTTTTCCCGACCAAGACTCAATAAAATCGCGAATTTTTTCCTAGTCGGACGCTACTATCCGGAAAAAAATCATCCCGTAAACCGGCGCCTCTTTAAGATTTATTCTCCCGTCGTCCGTTGGGTTTTGGAAAGGCCGAAACAGGTCGTTTTTTTCGCCGTGAGCCTTTTGATTATGACGCTGCCGATTTTTGGATGGCTGGGATCCGAATTCATGCCTCCGTTAAATGAGGGGACCCTCCTCTATATGCCCACCACCCTTCCGGGGATATCGATTACGGAAGCCGGTCGCGTTCTTCAAATTCAAGACGAAATCTTAAAGTCGTTTCCCGAGATAAAAACGGTTTACGGGAAAGCCGGGCGCGCCGACACCTCCACCGATCCCGCGCCTCTTTCAATGATGGAAACGACCGCCGTCTTAAAACCCAGAAAAGATTGGCCAAGCGTTTCTTGTTTCGGCGGATTTTGGAAATGCAGGATTGGCTACAAGGAACTCATCTCTCAAATGGACCAAAAACTTAAAATTCCCGGGTTTCCCAATATCTGGACCCAACCCATACGAAACCGAATCGACATGCTTTCCACCGGCATGCGGACTCCGGTGGGAATCAAGATCTTCGGGCCCGATTTATCCGGCATTCAAGATCTAGGAATTAAAATAGAAAAAGCCTTGAGCGCGGTCGCCGGAACCCGAAGCGCGGTCGCGGAAAGAAGCGCGCAAGGTTACTACATCAACATTCATCTTAACCGCCAAGCCATGGCCCGCTACAACCTTTCGGTTGATGAAGCCAATTCGGTCGTCGCCGCCGCCTTGGGAGGCGAAAATCTGACCAACACCGTCGAAGGCAGAGAGCGTTTTCCCGTCAATGTGCGCTATGCGCCGGATTTCAGAAATAACATCGAAAAAATCAAGGAAACCCTCATCCCCATTTCCGGAAAAGCCCAAATTCCTCTGGCCGAAATCGCCAGTATTCGCCTCAGCCCCGGGCCGGACATGATTCGAGATGAAAACGGAGAGCTCACCGGCTACGTCTATATCGACTTAAACACCTCAAATCTTGGAGCTTACGTTAAAAGAGCGAGAGCCGCTCTTAAGAAATCAATAGTTCTCTCGCCGGGATACCGATACGAGTTCAGCGGACAATACCGGCAAATGAAAGCGGCCGAAAAACGCCTGTTCTTCATCGTCCCGCTGGCCTTATTTTTAATTCTCCTTCTTCTTTACTTTAACACCGGTTCCTGGGCGGAAGCGGGAATTATTCTCTTGGCGGTGCCTTTTTCCACGATCGGAGCGGTCTGGCTTTTGTGGGTTTTGGGCTATCACCTTTCGGTGGCGGTCTGGGTTGGGTTTATCGCGCTTTTGGGCTTGGACGCCGAGACCGGCATCTTCATGCTTCTCTATCTTGATCTCTCAAGACGCGCGCGCCAAAAATCTGGAACGCTCAATACCCTCCACGATCTTAAAGAGGCGATTCACGACGGCGCGGCCAAACGCCTGCGCCCGAAGATGATGACGGTTTCCTGCGCATTTTTAGGACTTCTCCCCGCAATGTGGTCTCATGGCGCCGGAGCCTCCATGATGAAGCGCATCGCCGCCCCCATGGTCGGAGGCCTTGTGACCTCCTTTCTGCTTGAACTTCTCGTCTACCCCGCGATTTATTTACTGTGGCATAAAAAAGAGATACAGGAATAATTTTTGCCGATGAGGCATTACACAAAGCCGTTTCAATGCCCTTCCGCCAAAAGGAGTTCTCCCGCGTAGAGTCTTTTATTGTCGGAATTAAACTCATGTTTGACGTCAACCAAAAGCTTCTCCAGAGACAATACCTTCCAGCCCTGGCAGAGATAGACTCCGGGGCTCTTCTGGTTCATCTCCAAGGATAAAACAAAGTGATGGGCATCCTGGGTAATCTTAAAATCCTCTGAAGGGGAAAGATAAAACGAACGCTGGGTTGTCTCCACATTTTTTCGATTAAACGTCTTGCATTCGAGATAATTAAGGCGATCATTTTGATCCACAAATTCCAAATCGGGATAACCCGCTGACTTCGTTTTTCCGTTTACTTGCGGCTTCCCCGCACGCTTTACCTCGGACTTAATAAGAGCCTTCTCTACAAAAGATTCAATGGCATTGCCCACTTCATTGGGGCGCCGACTTCTGATGCCATTTTTATTGATATCCTTCAAAGCTGTTTGAGCCACATTTTTCAGGAGGCTCAATAAGCTCTGGTCTTTTTTATCGTCCGGCTTAAATGGAATCACGTGATGGCCTGATAGAGATTCAATCACCAGCCGGAAGGGAACGTCCCTGAGAGGCTCAATCATATGTTTGACGACGGCTTCGAGTCGTTGCACATAAACCGCGCCCGAGACGAGGCTTTCCCTATCCTTAGTCTTGGGATAATTCACGGCATCTCCTTGTGAAAAATAACAATACGATTTGTATTCGTGCCCAGGGAATTATTACCGATGCCCCAGATATTCGATGTTTTTGTAAACCGCTGCTCATTGACCATGAGAGACAAGCACTTAAAGCCCGCAGATATGCCCGCCGGAATGACAAGATCCTCAAGTTTGAGAGTTCCCTTGCGAATCTCGCCAACCTCAAAAGCGACATGTCCCCCCGGCACGGTTACGCGAAACAAATCGCGAAAAACATCTTTCATCACGGACGCCCATTCTTTCGCTGACCGAGACATCGTTATTTTTGGAGAAATATTGGCGAAGTCAATCCCGTTAAACCAAAAACGAAGCCAGTTATCCTTGGAGTATTCAACAATGTCAAGAAAAGGCGGAGAAGTCACTGTCAACTTTACCGATTCGGCTTCCACTTCCAATACTTTCGCGGCGTTGCGAGAAGTAAACAAGGCCTTCTGGGAAGCTGAATTGAGCCGCTCAATATCCGGCAATGTCAAATCTTTCATTAGGGCTTTCGTTTTTTTGAGAATAATTTTTCGAATATCCCTATATTCGGGGGTTTGATTTCTTTTCTCGTTGATTCGTTTTTGATCCTCTTGGGATGCCGCCTGATTGGGAGGAAGCGTATAGACGGAAAAAAATCCGCTTGAATGGCCCGTCAGACGATTGGTCGCCACCATCCGAATCCAGCGATCAATATCATCTTCTTTCCCATGGGACGCTCTCTCATTGAGATAGGTCTTCAGAGCGACTATCTCGCCTTCCGTTCTCGGATGATAAAACATGCTTAAATCGATTCCCGCCTGGAATTTCTTATTCATGGGAATTAAATCCAAGCGTCTTGAAATTTGTTCCATGTCAGGAACACGTAGGCGCGGATAAGCCAATATTTTACTCAGCGGGTTTATGTCGTTTCCGATGGGAACGCGCCCTAAAAGCGCCGCCTCAATCGCGGTCGTCCCGCGTCCAAGAAACGGATCATAAACTCTATCCCCAGGAAGGGTCAGCCGTTCAATAAAAAAACGCGGCAACTGAGGCTTAAAGCAAGCGCGGTAGGATATCTCATGGAGGGAACATCCCTGCCTTTGGCGTGAAGTCCAAAACTCTCCGGTGAACACGGGGATATTTTGACCCGATTTATTCCAGACGCTAAAGCGCGGAATGGACGCCAAGGATGATTGATCATTTGATCCCACGGATAAATTCAAGAATTCAAAAAACCAACGGCTTTCCGGGCTGACTTGGCTTTCTTTTTGAAATCTCGATTCTTGGCCAACCGTCGGCAATCTCAAGCTCATATCCATTTTAGTATACCACACCTGTCCTACGGCCTAAGGGCTCGCAACGAAATAATAGGAGCAACAAAGAAATTGGCCGAAGATGGGCCTCCCCTCATCTTATTCTGCCTTCGGGAGGGCCAGGGCGCTTTTGGGCTGCGACTTCGTCACTCATCGCTTACATACCGCAGAGGGTATGCTCGCTCTTCGTTCCTTGTCTCGCTCCAAAATCGCCCCGGCCAGTTGGTCCTATTATTTCGTTGCGAGCCCTAAGCTCTATTTTGTTCCCTGTCTACCCCGCGATTTATTTACTGTGGCATAAAAAAGACGTCGCTTGAGGGTTTTTCACTGGGCCCAAAGGCCTAGATGACCCCTGGGCCAAACGACCCTTACGCGCAAGCAAAAATTCCCCCACACTATTCTCATGAGGACAAATCCCGCCGGAAAAGGCGCCGAGAAAATTCATCCCGCAAAAACGCCTCTCTCGTTTCTACTGATCGCCGGCCTTTTCATCCAAATCGCCGCGCCGATGCGCGCCGCTGATTTCAGCGAGGCCCGGGAAAATATTCCCCAAAATTCCGACATCGGTCATTCCTTGTCGGGGCCGAATCTATCGTTTTCCCTCACGCCTCAAGAAATGCTGGAGAATTACCAGGAAGCAGAAACCCAGTATCAGGCGGCCCTAAAAAAAGTTCTCGCCCTTCCCCAGGATCGAATCAATTTTGAGAACACGGCCCAAGCCCTTGAAACAGCCGCCTCCGACTATTCGGACAAAATCCAGCCGCTGATTTTTCTAAGCCAGGTTTCCCCCAATCCTCAAATTCGGGAGACGGCAAACCAAATTGAAGAAAAATACCTGAACTTTTGGAGCCAAATGGAATACAAGGCTCTTCATAATGTTTTGCGCCAATGCGCGGACAAAAAAGAAGAACTCGATCAAAAAGACCGGAAATTGCTTAAAAACAGCCCTAACGATTTTGAATCCAACAGGATCGAGACTACTAATCAGTCCTTGGTATAGGATACACTGGGCGCTCCGAAGAATGATCGTACCAGCGCGGGCCGACGCTTGATGCCGGCGAGATCGCTTTCGACACTCCGCCGAAGCGACTCGTTGCGCTTCAACGGCTTCTTGCTGACGCCTTCGTTCTTGACGTAGTTC
>JAJZCM010000028.1 GCA_021846045.1 bacterium
GATCGCCATGGCGTTTCGCCTGCTCGCGGAAAAAATCAATCCTATAGCCCTAGGAAATGTTTTTAGGAGCCGCCAGCAGATCGCGCGTTTGGCCGATAAACTGATCGGCAATCACCGGCGAGATAAAAAACAGATTAAGAAGATTATAGACACTCTTACCCGCGATCTCGGATCCCATGATTATCCCATCGCGCGAGAAGAAGCCCGTCATCTGCTCGGGAAGCAAATCGCTGACCATGATAAAGATTTAGAGGTCCTGTTGTGGGATTTATACAAAGATTTTTCAGAGGAAATGGAATTGGGGAAAACATACGATGCTGGAATGGCGATGAATGCCGCGAAAGCGGCAAATCAGGCCACTCCGCTATCAATGCTCCTCAAGGTGGTTACCATCGAAAGTGTTTCTGGAAACCACACATGGGAGCGCCATATCCGGCTGACCCCATTTCAGATGATGACTCAGGCAGGTCCTGTGGATAGTTTCCAGCAAGGCATTGTATTTGATGGCTGGCGGAATAATTTTCAATCGCTGGGGTGAATCCATAATGCAAGAAAGTCTAGAGACATATCTATTGAGAAATGGGAATAACCTATCATTCCTATTCCCCATCGTCTTCCCCCAAATTTATATTCCACCGACGCAACCAGCCATGCGAAGTGAATATACCGTATATGTGCCTCATTATGAGCCAAAACTTGCTCCGGTCTTTAAGCGTTTTGAGGCAATTTCTAATTTGCCTCAAAACTGGGATTCATATGGGAGCGAACCCCCGTCTAAAACCGCTTTAGACGCGGCGAGGAAAATTCTTCTTTATTTTTTCAATGCTAGGGGAGAACAATCAATCCCATATAATATCGTGCCCCTCTCGGGAGGAGGCATCCAGATGGAATGGAAAAATAAGGATAAGGCCATCGAAATCGAAGTGGAAATCGGACCCAATCTCGCTTTCTCCTACCTCCAAATCTCCAGCCCGGGGGCTAATCGCGAATTTGAGGAAAAAGATGATGTCTCTGAGTATGAAATTCGCCAGTTGATAGACAATGTCGTCCGATAGTCATAATACGCAAGAGATACAAGATTCGGATTTGCTTTACCGTAGGCTGGCCATTATTGGTCATTTCACTCCAGATGGAAAGGTTAGCTCTAATGCGTTTAAGCTAAACGGGAAACCCGACCCTGCGATATCCGTTGATTTAGGTCGCCTGACAACTCAGGAAAAATCGCTCAATCAGGCTAAAAATCCCTCTGCCATAAAAATTGGGGCCGTGAAAGCGGGCTTTCCCCGCTCGCTTCATCTTGAAGTTGCGCATGACCCCCAGCCCGAAAACCCATCGCATTCTTTGATTAAGGGAAACAAAACGAGGGAGAATTGCCGTCTTCTAGCGGAACAAACCGAGGTATTAGCAACGCCAACACAACCATTCCCTCCTATTCTTAAAAAAGAATCACATTCTGGGAGCTAAACTCTCCCTCATGGACCTCAAGGAATACCAGGAGAAGGCGTTAAAGAGGGTTCGGGATTATCTGGAAGCGTTAAATCGTTGGCAAGACACAAACGAGAGGGTCGTCAAAGCCGCCGGGGTAGAAGCCGCGCTGGATTTCCCTCAAAAAGCCTGGGAAGAAATCGTCCAAGCTGATTACCGATTCCGTAAAAACGGTCTGGGGGCCTCTCTGCCGAGTTTTTGCCTCAAAATCCCGACTGGCGGCGGAAAAACCTTATTGGCGGTCAAGGCCATTGATCTTATCAACACGATGTATCGCAAAAAACAGACAGGGCTTATTTTGTGGATCGTTCCCAGCGAACAGATTTACCGCCAAACCTTTCAAAGCCTCAAAAATCGCGAACATCCCTATCGTCAAAATCTGGATATCGCCAGCGCCGGACGAACCTTGATTCTGGAAAAAACCGATCGCTTTACTCCCTTGGACGTTTCGGAAAACCTTGCCGTTCTCATGCTGATGCTGCCCTCGGCCAACCGGCAGACCAAGGAATCTCTCCGGATGTTCAAAGACAGCGGGAACTTTTCATCATTTTTCCCATCTGAGGACGCGTTTGAAGAACAGAAAAAACTTTTTCAGAAATTCCCCAATCTCGATTTTTTCGGGGTTGCCGGTGGATTGTTTGGAAGGCAAGCCAAGACTTCTCTTGGAAACGCTCTCCGCATTCTCTCTCCAGTGATTATCATGGACGAAGGCCACAAAGCCTATAGCGAGGGGGCGCAGAAAACGCTTTTGGGCTTTAATCCGTGCCTTATCTTGGAATTATCCGCGACTCCATCCGATGAAAGCAACATCCTGGTGGACATCAAGGGCGTGGATTTAGCCAAGGAAGAGATGATTAAGCTCGACCTCCATGTCGTCAACAAGGCTGGGGCCGATTGGAAAAACGCGCTTCTTGCGGCCAAGGAGAGGCGCGATGATTTAGAGAAAAAGGCGCGGCGGTTGAGGTCTCGCTCGGGAACATATATTCGTCCAATCTGCCTTATTCAAGTCGAGCGCACCGGGAAAGATCAGCGCGGCGGGCGCTTCATCCATGCGGAAGACGCGCGCGAATATCTGATTAAGTCCTGCGGCGTTTCCCCGGAAGAAATCGCGGTCAAGTCCAGCGAAAAAGACGATATCGATGGAAGAAATCTTCTGGCCGAGGATTGCCCGATTCGCTACATCATCACCAAGCAGGCTTTGCAGGAAGGCTGGGACTGCTCGTTTGCCTACGTCTTGGCGATTCTGTCCAACCCAGGAGCGAAAAACAGCTTGACGCAGTTGGTGGGGCGCATCTTAAGACAGCCCGAGGCGAAAAAAACGGGCGTGAACGCTCTTGATGAAAGCTACGTCTTTTGCTTTCAGGGCCGGGCCGGGGAACTCCTGGAGAGCGTCAAATCCGGCTTTAAGCGCGAAGGTTTGGGAGATCTTCATTCTCGCATTATCCAGGATGAGGATGAAAACGGAAAGAGCGGATCCTCCCTAAAACCGCGAACGGTCGGCCTTCGAGAAAAATTCAAGCGGTTTGAAAACCGAATTTATTTGCCGATCTTTATTGTTCGCGAGGGAAATTCGTGGCGCAAGGTCAGCTATGAGGCGGACATTCTAAGCCGCGTCGATTGGTCCAAGGCCAATTTCTCTTCGCTTGATGGGTTATCTTTGTCCTCAAAGACGGAAACAGACACAGAACTAGCCGTCGCTTTAAGCGAGGACTTAAAGGAAGTCATCAGGCAAAAAGGCGTGGAGCGCTTTGAGCATGAAGGCTCGGTTGTGGATTTTTCTTTTGTCGCCCGGCAACTCCTCGATTTTATCCCGAATCCCTGGACGGCCTATGACATTGCTAAAAAAACGCTCTCAAAGTTTATTTCGCGTTTCGGGGAGCCGGTCGTGTCCGGCAATCTCTCTTTCATCGTCGAATACTTGCGAAAGCAGGCTGAAAAAGAGAGAGACCTCTTGGCGCGCCAAGTTTTTGAGGATCTCCTAAAAAAAGAAGAACTCCATTTTACTGTGGCGCGTGATATCGAGGAATATAGAATCCCGTCAAAAATCGAGATGGCGGGCGGCAGATGCCTCAACCGCAAGGATGGAAACTCCTTGCAATTGAGCCTTTTTGAGTCCGTCCCAGAAGAGGATTTTAACTCTCTTGAAAAAGACGTCGCGTGGTACTTCGAGGATCAGGAAAAACTTCTGTGGTGGCACCGGAATTTATCGCGACAGGATTATTCGATTCAGGGTTGGCGCAAGAATCGAATCTATCCCGATTTTATCGTCGCCGACGCGGACTTGAAAAATTCCTCGGACTACGGCCAGGTTTACATCGTGGAAACCAAGGGCGAGCATTTGGAAGGGAACGCGGACACCGAGTATAAAAAAGCGGTTTTCGCCTTGTGCAATCAATTGGCCCAGCGCAAAACGCGCGCCGATTCGGGATTAGAGTTTTCCAAAAAGAAAATTTCCTTTGAGCTGGCGCCTGAAGGCGAATGGGAAAATCGTTTAAACTCCTTGCTTGGAGTAAGGGAATCTGCATGAGAGAAAGAAACAATCGGTTGTCTTTGATGATGGACGCTTCACCGGAAACATTGTGATTCAAAAAATCGGCGTTCTCGGCGCGGGGACCATGGGCGCCGGAATCGCGCAACTGTGCCTTCAAAAAAAAATTCCGGTTATCTTGTATGACGCTTGCGCGGAGCCCTTGTGCGCGGCCGCCGGACGGATTAAAGAAGGGCTCTTGAATGCCGCCGCCAAAAATCGCATTTCCCAAGAAAGCGCGGAGTGGGGGGGCCAAAACGTCGTTTATGCCAAAAGCCTCAATGAACTTTCCTCCTGCGACTTAGTTGTCGAAGCGATCATTGAGGATTTGCCCGCCAAGGTCAAAATCCTATCTGAAATTGAAAAACTCTGTCCCCAAGCGATTTTAGCCACCAATACCTCTTCTTTTCTTATTTCTAAAGTGGGAGAAGGGCTTCAAAATCCCGGGCGTTTTTTGGGGCTTCATTTTTTTAATCCGCCCGTCGCGATGAAGCTCGTTGAGATGATCCGCGCCCCTAAAACGGATGCGGATGTTTTTGAAGAAGCGAAAAAATTTGTCGAAGAGTCTCTTCAAAAAACGGCGGTGGCGGTCAAAGACACTCCGGGCTTTATTGTCAATCGCGTCATGCGGCCGTATTATTTGGAGTCTCAGCGCGCGGTTTTAGGCGGAGCCGGTATTTCAGAACTAGACCTTGCGGCGCGAATGATCGGCGGGGTTCCAATGGGTCCTTTTGAGCTCATGGATTTGATCGGTCTTGATATTAATCTCGCGATTACAAAAACGATTTATGAGGCCTTGAATTGCCCCGAGCGATTGAAACCCCAGCCGATCCAAGAGCATTTAGTTTCCTTGGGCCATAAGGGGCGGAAATCGGGGAAAGGATTTTATCTCTACAAAGATGGGAAATTGATTGGTGAAAATCCGGAAGTCGCCGTCGCCGCGCCGGGTGATGGCGATTTTTCAGATGGCGAAGCTTGGGAAATGGTGATTCAAGCCGTGATTGAGGAGGCTGAAATGGTTTTAAAAGAAGGCATCGCAAGCCGGGATGATATTGATAGGGCGATTAAGCTCGCGATGAATTTTCCGCAAGGACCCCTTGAATGGAAAAAAAACGCAAACCCGCTTTAAGAAAAGGGACTATGCCTTTTCCAATTAATCATAAGGGCGGCATTGTCCCGACCTTAAGACTATGAAGAAAGGGACTATGCCGGGTGCGGGCGGCATTGCGCGGACCAAGCTTTTTGATCTCATTTCCCGCCATCCGGAAATTCTGCCGGTTTTGGATCAACATGGAATTTCTTTTTGCGCGGGATGCTTTCTGACCCTTGGAAAAACTCCTGAAAATGCCGCAGCCTATCACGGAGCGCCCGACGCGCAAAAATTTCTCGCCGATTTATCCCGCGCTATCTTAAAAAAGGGTTAGGGCCATCCCTTACTGATGCCCGGTTCGCATCCTGGGGTCGACGACGACGTAGAGAATATCCGAAACGAGATTGGCCAAGACAAATAAGAGGGCGGCGAGCAGCGTTGAGCCCAAAACCCCGGGGACATCCAACTGTTGGGCCGCGACGACCCCCCAATGGCCGATGCCGGGATAATCGAAAACGGTTTCCGTGATGACCACCCCGCCTAAAAGCCCGACAAAGAGAAGGCTTGATAAGGTAATGACGGGAATCAAGGCGTTTTTAAGCGCGTGCTTGACGATGACGGTTTTTTCATCTAGGCCCTTGGCCCGGGCTGTGCGGATATAGTCTTTTCCCATTTCCTCAAGCATTGAGGATCGGGTAATGCGTAAAATCAGGGCGATTTCAATATAGATCAAGGTGGTGGCCGGCAAGACCAGATGCTTGACGATGTTTAAAAAGGCGTCCCATTGCCCGTTAAGGAGCGTATCAAGGCTCAAGAGACCGGTGTAATGGTGAAAAGAAGCGGAATGAACCAAAATATCGACATTGATCGAATACCGTCCGGGCGGGAAAAGGTGAAACTCGCCGTAGAAAATCATCAGCAAAAAAAGGCCGAAGACAAAACTCGGAAGAGAATAGCCGGTGATGGCGACAAAGCGCATGAGTTGGTCGAACCAACTGTCTTTATAGACCGCCGACAAAACTCCAAATAGAACGCCCAAAAAAAGAGTCGGAAAAAATGCCGCGATGGCCAGCTCCGCAGTGGCCGGAAAAAAGGCCTTAATGGCGTCTAAAACCGGCATCTTAGCCGTTTCGCTGTAGCCCAAATTTCCATGGAGAACGCCTTTGAGCCAAATTGCATATTGGACCGGCATCGGCTTGTTGAGCCCGTATTCTCGAATCACTTCGCTCAGATGGGCCATTTGCCTCGGGTCCTTGATGTAGAGGGCCGCGCGCATGTCCGGAGATAAAAATTGCAGGATGGAAAATAAAAGCGCGGTCACTCCCAGCATCACTAGGGGGATCATTGCGAGCCTCTTTAAAATAAATTTAATCATCGTTAATTTTTTTCGGTCTTAGGGAGCTCTTTATAGATTGAATAAAAATAACTGCCGGAGGGGGAATCAGGGAAAATCGGATTATAGACCCAACCGTGCACCCAGCTTCTTTGGACGCGAATGTCCGAAGGCTCGACAATGAGGATATGGGGAACGTCGTCGTATTCTATTTTTTGAATAGCCCAATAGAGTTTTTTTCGCTTGTCCAAGTTGAGCTCCGCCGCCGCCTTTTTAATGAGGCGATCCGCTTTTGGATTTTTATAGCCCTGCACGGCGGGATAGGCTCCTCTGGAATCCATTAATGGAAAAGCGAAATCATCGGGATCGGGATAGTCGGCGATCCAGCCGATGGGAAAAATCGGCAAAAGAGAAGAGTTGAGGGCGTCCAAAAAAGCCGGCCAGTCCATGGGCCTTAAATCCATGCGGAATTTGGGATTGAGGCTTTCGACATTGTGCTGGAAAATATGGGCCACCGCTTCGGAGGGCCCCGAGCCCGCATGATACTCCATCGTGAACTTAAACCCTTTTCTCCAAACCTCGCCGCCCAGGGCTTTTTTGAAATAGGCCTCCGCTTTTTTTAAGTCAAAGGCGTAAGCCTTTTGATTCGGATTATGCCCCAGCATCCCGTTGGGGATGCAGCCGCTGGGTTGAAATCCTTTTCCACCCTCGATATCCCGGATGTATCCCTGATAGTCGAAACTATAGGCGAAGGCCTTGCGGATATTTTTATGCGAGAAAAAGTCCGGCGGAATTCCCCGGCCGTCGAGTTTTCCCGAACCGATAAAGGAATTGGCCTCCGTGCTGAGGTGGAAGGTGAAAAAGGCCGTGGGGTTTGTCCCCATGTCTAACACGTCGGTGATGGAAATTCCGGGGATATTTTGGATTTGCGAAAGATGTTCTCGGCTGGCCCTTATGGAATCGGCCGCCCCTGATTCAAGAAGGAGTTTTTGAGTCTCAAATTCATTGATCCCGCGAATGACGACGCGCTTAAGCCTCGCCGGCTTTCTCCAGTAATGGTCGTTGCGGTTGAGGATGATCTCGTGCGTTTTCCGGTCCCATCGTCCCAAGGAGAAGGCCCCCGTTCCATCGGCTTTTTCAAAGAAAGGGGAATCTTGTTTTTTAGGATTGTTGAACTTCTTCCAGGTCTTGAGGCTTCCATCCCAGGCGCCGTGAGCGGCGGCCCATCGTTTGGAGACAATGGGAGCCCAGGTCGCCAAAATGGAGAGGAGCGGGGCGTAGGGTTTGGGAAGAGTCAAGACGAGCCGATTTCCCTTAATTTGAACGGCGCGAAAGGCTTTCCGTCCGATTCCAGGAATCAGTTTCCCACTGTCATCTCGGGTACTGGGAACGCCCAGGAGCGGCTGCAAAAGAAGAACCGAAGGCCCTCCGTCTCGATCCGAGAGCATAAAACGCAAAAGAGAATATCTCACATCCTCGGGCGTCATCAGAGTTCCATCTTGAAAGTAAACGCCGCCACGCAACGGGATTGCGTAGACGCGCCCGTTTTTCGAGATGAGGCCGTTCTCGCGAGAGGGGACTGCGGCCGCGATGAGCGGATCGAGTTTTTTTATTGAGGAACCGTGAAAGAAAAAAAGCGGCTCATAGATGTTGAGAATGACCATACTGCTGGGAGTGTCATAAGACCAGGCGGGGTCGAGGCTATCGGTTCCTGCGCTCGTCAGATAAGTATAGGTTGTCGGATCAAAGGCGGCTTTTGCGGGCGTTTGGGGTTTGCAGGACGTGAGGACGGCAAGGAACGGGAGAATAAAGAGAACAGAGAGACTGGATGAGAATCTGCCCATGCGCATTCATTATAGCCCTTTCGCGTGCTGATTGTAGGGCTTCTCTTAGATCAAATCACGGAGAAAAACCCAGGCCGGGCAGACACGAATTCCATCGGTAGTCTTAAAATCCTTTTTCCCGACGGCCGAAATCTGCCAGAAATCGGCTTGGGAAAAACGTTCTCTTAAGAAGCGCATGACCTGAGAAACGCCGTCATCCCCCCATTTGCATTCAATAAAGCGCAATGGAAAACGGTTTTCAACGATTACGAAATCCACTTCTCGCCCCTCTACGTCCCGAAAATAGCGAAGCTCGATATCGCGGCCATGGGCGTCTCTTTCAAAATCCACCCATTTTTTTAAATGGACGGCGACTAAATTTTCAAAACGCTGCGCGTCTTTGGGGGAAAGGGTCCAATCCAGATGGTAATGCTTTTGCTCTTTTTTTACGGCGCGAATTTTTGGCGCTCCAAATGGAGATAAACGGAATAGGGCGTAAAGCCGCTCTAAAATATCCATCCACCTGGCGCGGTCCGGCGATAAAGACCATTTTTTCTTTAAGGTCGCTGAGAACCTGTTTAGAGAGATAGCGAGAGAATTTTTTCATCTATGAGTATTTTATACCATAACGCAAAATGATGACAAGTATTTTGCGCTGTGATGCAAAACACAATGACTCACTTTCGACGCATCTCGTAAATGCCTTCGTAGAAAGGCGCCGCCAAATCCGGCATGACGTTGGCCGTCAGGATCTGGGTCCAAAGGGTTCCTTATCAGCCGAATCTTAGGCCGATTAGATTGAATACTTGATGCGCCAAAATAGGGCTCCAAAGGCTGCCATCCCATTCCTTCAGTATCCCGAAAAACAGGCCGCCTTCCAGATAGTTCAGAAGCAGCCATGGATTGTGATATATAGCGCCAGCGCGGTAGGCCAAATGGGCCAAGACAAAGAGTATCGCTGTCGCCACTACGGCCGGTCCTCTCCCTAATTTTATTTTTAAGAGGGTTTGAACGACTCCGCGGTCTAAGATTTCCTCAACTAGAGGGCTCAAGAGAACGATATAGGCAAAATCTAACCAGCTCGCCGGGTCGCCAGGGCGGCGAAACACGATATCAGGATGGGGGGGATAGCCAATCCAGTGATGGAGATGAAGGCGCATCTGAAGTATAAAGCAGGCGGCTTGGAAGGCATAGAATACGGGAGTGATTCCTATGGCGGCAAGAATCTTCCATGGGCGTTGTGGCGCGGTCCATCCGATATCTTTGTCGGAGAGTTTGTAGAAACGCTTGGCTAGAACGGCCATGAGTATGAGATAGAGCGCGAGTAAAAAGTAGGCTGGGGTCATGACGTAAACGTAAATGTCTACCGAATAAGTATCCGCCGCGTTATATCCTTTCTTAACGAGCGCGTGATACAATGAGCCGAAGCTTCCCATGGGATAGAGGAAAACCAAGGCATGGAGGATGAGCATCGGGGCTAAAAATTTTCCCAGCCTGGCTACGGACACCATCCGCTGTCTTGCGGTTTTAATCATAAGAATTTACGTCGAAGTATGAAGTATTTGGTTCGGTAAAAAAGCGGATATTTTTTCATCAGCAAATTCTCTCTACGCATTCTAACACAATCATTGGCAACCAGGGCTGAGCCCAAAACAGTTCAGTCCTGGGCTCAGCCCTCTTTTTGACCCGCGCCGAAATCTATCTCGGTAATGGGCGCGGAGGCACGTATATATATCTCGGCAATCTAGTGGGTGGGTCGCCGCTTCCATTGGGAGGCACTACGGCCGTAGTGGTGCTTCCCGTTACCGTGTTGGTGCTTGTAGTTGGCGGGTCATCCGCAAATGCTTTCTTTGGCAGAAGAAGCGCTCCTACTAATGACGCGATGCCGGATATGAGCAGCAACGCAAGTCCTTTCTCATTGGCTGGCTTGGGGGCATTTGGATCCCGAGGTGAAGGCACAGCAATGCCGTCAATCGAGCCTTTGTTCATCGCGCCGGCCGATGGCGTTTTTAGCTTCGCCATGTATTTTTGATGGCGTTTTCCCGCTAGGCCCGCCGCCATGTCCACGGCGGATTTTTTGCTTTCCGGTTTCCTGAGCTTAAGCCCGTCAAAATGGACTCCAGCATTGACAGACGTTGCCTCAAGGCTCATTGCGGCCTGAGCTTTAGAACCCAGAAAGGGGCAGGTTATTCCTAGAACCGCTAAAAGGATCAATGACTTTCTCATTTTTTCCCTCTCAATTTTTTGGTCCCTGAGTTTTTCCACTGAACGCAGGTGATGTCCTTAGTCTCCTTGATGCGTGCGCAGGCCTGTTTGGCGCATATCAATTTTCCCGTGATGTCTTTCGCTTTTTTGACGCACGAGGTCTCAACGCAGGTTGCCTGGATGTCGGAATGCGTTTTAGTGCATCCCGCCTTCAACATCTGCCGTTCTAGCGGAATCATTTGATTCCATTTCGTTTGAGAAGCGTATTGAACGCCGGCCTTGGCTGGGCTTCCTGATAAAATCGCCAGAATTCCCAATGCCGACAACAACATGATTTTATTTTTCATTTCTATTTAATCTCCTTATCAAGAACACGTAGTCTGGCAGCTTTTGCCATTGTTGGTTATGGTGCACGATTGCGTGCAACTGGTCGTGTTTGTGTCTTGCTTCTGGCAATAATCCGTGCAATCAACGTGAGTAATAAAGCCCTTCCTCCCGTTCTTGCCTCTGATTCCGCTTTTCAAAAACGCCCCTAATGCATCGAAGGTTTTTGAGGCTGATTCGGAAGTTGCCTCCCCGCTTGCTCCCGAGCCTAGAGCCTGCATCGTTTCGCTAAGGGCCTTTTGCATGCCGCGCTCTTCTATTGGTCCGGGCTGGTAGGGATGAGGCTGAGGGGGGTCGCCGCAGTCCGGCGTGCCATCGGGGCACAGCGGCGGTAGCGGCGTGGGAAGGCATGCTTTGTGATAACCGCTCGCATGGATTGGAGGCGGCGTCCGATGGGGATGGCGGCCTATTTGGTGATAGGGCTCGTCTTGTTGCGCGCGCGCCATGCTTGAAATAAGCAAGGCGGCAAACGCGAAGACGCTGACGGCGATTTTCTTTGGTTGGTTCATTTTATTTCTTCTCCTTTATTTTATCTATTCCGGCTAAACGTTCCGCCGGTTTTTCTGTCTGCTTTGATTAGACCTTTAAGGGAAATAGCGGTTCAACGGCCTATGCGGGAATTTGCTCACACTACACTCACGAGCGTGAGTTTCCCGTCGTGGGCGCGAGGATGAGTAATCTCACGACGAGATTGTCCGGCAGGGGATTGAGATCGCGCCGGCAAGAGGGCAATGAAATGCAATTTGTGAACAACGGGCGGGATGGGAAAGTTATTTTTAAGATGAGAGAAGACTATTTTTCGGCTTTGACCGCTTCCATCCAAATTTCGGGGCCGCTCCAAAAAATCCCAATAGAGCAAAGGGCGGCTGTCGCGAGAAATAGGGCCGGGTATCCCAAAAAAACAGCTCCAAATCCGGAAAAGGGGGATAGAATCGTTGAGGAGCCTACCGCAATGGTTGAATAAAATCCGGAGACGCGCCCCATTATTTCTTGGGGGATCAGCCTTTGACGAAGAACGCGCGCGATGATGGTGATAATGACTTGTGGAACCATGGCCAGGCATAAGGCGATAGCGCAACCTAACGCGCCGGAAACAAAAGCCATTAGAATTAAGGAGCCAATCAAAGAAGCGGCGGAGGCGGCTAAGAGTATGCCTTCGCCAAAACGCTTTTCAATCCAAGGAGTCAGAGCCGAAAGCAGAATTCCAAAGGCCTTGGAGGCGGCATTAATGAGTCCTATGATCGCGTTCGTCAGGTTTAAGACCGAGGCGCAGTAGAAATTAAAGAGCGCGTATAAAACATAAAGCCCCACGTAGCAAAAAAAGTTCACCTTCATAAGGGCTAGGAGTTTTTGCGATGGTTCGGATTTTTCTCTGAAGAATTTCCATCCGATGGAAAAATCAAATGGCGTTTGATCGGCGGTTTGAAATTGGGGGAACTTGATAGCAAGAAACAGAGCCGCACCCAAGGCAGACGCGCCGGAGCAGGCGATCAAGACCGGCGCCATCCCCAAATTCATGGAAGCCCACCCGGCGATGAGAGGCCCTATCAGTTCGGCCGCATAAGTTCCTGTCATTAAATTTGAGTTGGCCTGAATGAGACGATCTTTGGAGACTAAATGTGGAACAGAAACCGTGGTTCCAAATGTAAGGGCGGTATAAGCTGTTCCCAGCGCAAACCGGATTAAACACAGCGCGAGCAGACCGATTTTTCCTTGGCTTACAGCGACCAGCACCAGGCAAAGTAAAACTGTCAGGGAAGAAAAGATAAGGATTACTTTCTTAATGCCTAATCGGTCGGATATTTCTCCCAAGAATGTGGGAGAAATAAAACGAGCCGTGACTCCGGCCGCCGCCGTAATTCCAGCCCAAACGGGGGAGCGGGTTTGTCCAAGAACGAGAAACGGCGTCAGAAAAGACGTCGTTGAATAAACAAAGGATAAGCAGAAACTGCCCCACCAATAAAGCGCGAAATCGCCTTCCATAACCAGTCAAATAACAGAACTCATGTCCCCCGATTGCAATAAAAAGAATATGTTAGCGTAGTGTTTCCAATGCTTCTTTACATTTGGAAATCATCATTCCGGTGGAAGCCGGAATCCAGTCATGAACCCTAGATCCCGACTTCCGTCGGTGTGACGAATTGTCAAGTTATTTCTATAACGATGCATTAGTTAGCGGTAGGATCTTTTCTCATATTACCTCCTAGGTAGCTCAAGATTTTATTCAACTCATTTGGATGCAACCGGGGCATTCCAAACGCGTTGACCATATCTTTTAAGGTGAAAATATAAAGCGGATGAAGCGCGCGCTCCGCGTTCTCTAATTCTCCCATGAGCCAAACCGCGGTGTCTCGCCAGGATTTGACTTTAACTTGCAAGTTTCCATATTTGTCGGCATTTGAAGTCAACTCGCCATCGCCAATCCAATAAAGATAAAAATTCCTATGATTTTTCCTCGCTTGAGAATCTTTTTTGAGGCGATTGACGTATTTTATAACAACCGAGGGGTTGCTGGAAGCTAGGCCCTCAATACAGAGAGCCTTGGCGAATTCAGAGATATCTTGACGACACATTATTGCCTCGATAAATTCCGTGGATTCGTTGAGGCCAAGCGACGCAATGATGCGGAGGATTCGGGAAAAGTTTTGCTGGGTCCACTGAATGGAATCCTTAGGCGTTGAACGTAAACAATCTTCAAAAGCGCGGCGCCCGACAATAAAGAAGCGCTCTTTCTCTTCTTCCGTCAGCATGGAACAGCGCATAATCAATCGTCTCCAGACTAAATCAGGAAATGGGTATTGGATGGCGGAAGATAATCCCAGGGCATCCTCGTTTTTAAGGAGGCGAGCCAGGTTTCTCGCGGCCAGAAAACAGGCGACGCGATATTCGATTTCAAAAATTCCGTTCTCACCGTCATAAGACATAAAGGGCAACTGTCCGAGGGCGTTAAAGACCAAATCGCTTTTATTGGCTAGAAATGGGTAGTCCTCTCTCAGGACATTGACGACCAGGGACGTCGGAACTTGTCCTGTTTTTCCTTGTTCGGGGCCTGAGAAATTTCCGCGCGCGATTCTCATCAACAGGCCCAACAGAATTTCCTCACTGATGATGGCGGTTCGCCCTCTCTCCCAACGAAGAATATGCCCGACCATTAGGTCCAAGGCTTCATACTCGTTTCGGGGAAGTTTGCCGGAGGGGTTCATGGCCACGTCCACCGCATAGGCCCAGGCCGTCAGGCCTCCGACGCTAAACTGCGAGAGTTTTTCCGCGAGAACTTGATCTGGCAACGAGACTAAAGCCGAAATACTTTTACTCTTTTCCGCGATTTTTCCGTAGAGTTCTCGCGACTCCTTAAATCCCCAAGACTTAAGCGTCATCGTCGCTAAGTCGCCGTTGAATATCCGTTCGATGGGTGAAAACTGGAATTTTTCCAAATGGACCCTGTCTCGGCATGACATGATAATTTGATTGCGAGACGCGATGCCCCAGAAGGCCCAGCAAGAGGGGTTGTCCAGTTCGAATAATCCTAGATTCTCATCAATGCCGTCCAAAACGATTAAGAGCCTTCCATCCCGCGACATCGCTTCAAGACGTTCTCCCGCCTCGGGAGAAATTCCAGGAATGTCGGCCCAGCGGATGGACGTTTCATGAAAGCGGAGCGTCTGGGCCGGAATAAAAATGGGGCGTTTGTCGAAAGGGTATTTCGCTACATTTTTAAAAATTTCCCTTAACAGCGAGCTTTTCCCGACTCCGGAAGCGCCTATAACCATCCAGGATTTTCCATCTTCTTTTCCGATTTCAACTTCCATGAGATCAATGGCGCGAGAATTGGGCGGGGTTTTGGCGTGGTTTAATTCAAAGGGAGGATCGATAAAAATGCTTCCCGCGAGTTGAGCGATGCCCGGTAAATTGCGGAAGGGGCCATGAGGAGCCGAAAATTCCGCTACCTGTCTTTTTAAGCATTCAGATAGGAGATCGTTTCGGCCACGCTCCGACATCAGGCGCGCAAGCCCCCTTTGAACCGGTCCAACCTGGGCCGCTAGGTGGCGCTGGAAATGGTTGAGGTTCTCGGCATTCTTGGCTGAAAACACCAGAACTTGATCGCCACGCGAAGCCTTTAAATCGACACCTAGGGATTTTGCATTTTTTCGGAATTTAGAAACGCGCTCCTCTAATCGGTGCCAATTCCGATTTTCCTCCAGCCGTCCGAACAAGGGCGTGAGCGCATCCTTTGAAATTTTTAATTCCATATATCCGAGCGCTTATTTTCCTTGCCGTGATTTGCTTGGCAAGAACATAAAGCGACAGGCATATTGTATAAGGAACTTCTAAACGCCGCCAGGGCCAAAGGGCCTAGACCGGTTCCGGCAAAAGACCCAGGCTTTCGCGGGGATTTTTTAGATTATCCGTTTTTTTTGATGAAATCAGAAACGGCGCCATTTTTTATTTTCTAAGAGCCGTGAGGATCGCGATCCAGAGGAAAAAGAGCAAGGTCAAGAGGACAAAGGCAAAGGCGTATTCATGCCCCGTGGGGATTTAGGGCTCGCAACGAAATAATAGGACCAACTGGCCAGGGCAATTTTGGAGCGAGACGAGGAACGAAGAGCGAGCATACCCTCTGCGGTATGTAAGCGATGAGTGACGAAGTCGCAGCCCAAAAGCGCCCTGGCCCTCTCGTCGAAAAAACGCGTGAGGGGAGGCCCATCTTCGGCCAATTTCTTTGTTGCTCCTCATTCACATAGCTTAAGCTATGCTCGTTCGTTGCGCCTCGAAATTGTCTCAAATCTGGGCCTCCCAGTTGCTCCTATTATTTCGTTGCGAGCCCTTAACGTCCTGGATACCAATGGGTTCCTCCCCACACGCCGGTCACGCCCATTAAAAATTCCTCCTCCTGGCCGATTTTATCAATGGCGCGGAAATGGAGAGGAGGCTTCTATTTGAAGTCAAGATTGACCGGAGATTTCGGGGTGGAAACGTTTTTTGTCGTCACGCTGACGGGAACGTTCTTCCCCACAATCTGAAATTTAAGATCGCTGGCCTTGAGCAATCCGCTTCCGGACAGAAGAATTCCAAAAGAAATCTCCCCAGCCTCGGGCGGAACATCCATGACGATTGCTTCTCTCTTCCAAGCGGAATTGCCGCTGAGGGCTTGTTTTTTCATCAGGTTGTCGAATCCCAGGACTTGGCCGCCGGGCCCGTCGATGCGCATCCACAAGGTCGCCTTGCCGGGAGTGTCGTAAACGCGCAAATATCCGGACAAGCGAATTCTCCGTCTGCGATAATTTTGGGCGAGTAGGTCCTGCATTAAGGTTGCGAAAGGAGCGGATTCAACTTTTTTGGAGTGGAGAGTCATGTCGAGGCGATTCTTATACGAATCTTCCGTCTCATTCGATATGGACAAGGGGAGCGTTTCCGTGGATTTCAATACGATGCCGCTATGATTTTTATACATTCCCGAGGGTTGAACGGAAACGGCATAGCCGGCGGGGAAACTGCCGGCCTTGACCCAGCCGTGGGGAACGGTCTCGCCGGCAAAGGCGCGTCCTCCGCCTATCATCAACGCCAAACTCAATAGATATCTCATTGCTTGCTTGTCTCCTTTCAGCGCGGCTACTTTAGATTATCCGTCTTCTTGATGAAATCAGAAACGGTTTGGTGGAGGTCTTTGAGAGACGGCTCATGAGCGTAGACCATGTGTCCCGATTGATAAAAATGAAACGAAATGTTTGAAAACAGCTTTTGAGGAATTTGAAGATGGCGCATCTCGTAAATGCCTTCGTAGAAGGGCGTCGCCAAATCAAAATAGCCGGCGTTCAAGAGAATTTTGAGATTAGGATTTTGCTTCATCGCGTCCGCCAAATCGGGCATGACGTTGGTCGTTTGTGGATTGCCTTGGTGTCTGAAATCCCAGTGAGGAATGTTGATTTCAGGCTTAAATATCTCGTTTGCTCCGTATTGGAGAGTTTTGCGGACGTAATCGTTGAAAACCGAGACATAGGCCGAGCTTATAGCCGCGCTTTGAGGGTCATAGCTGGCTTCCTTGCTCAAGGGGTCCAGGGTCGGGCCGGAAAAACGCGTGTCCAGGCGTCCCGTCGTCATGCCTTCCGCGTCTTCTAAATTTTTCTCGAATTCGCCGCCGTCAATTCGGAGATTGGCTTTTTTAATATAGGAAACGGGAAGACCGGTGTAATTGTGAAGTTTAGCGGCGACGGCGTCCTTTTCTTTGGGGCTCAATGTCAGGCCCTTGGCCAAGGCCTGGGCGTATTCGGTCATCGAGAAATTTTCAACTTCTTTAATCAGCCCGTCCAAGTTTTTTGGTTGTGCCGGGAGTTTGTGATGAAACCATGCCGTTGCCGCATAGGTGGGAAGACCTAATTCATAAGGAAGATCAACGGAGGGGTTTGATTCCGGGCCGTCGATGCTTAAATCGAAATTGAGAATTTGGGAAAGGAGAATCACCCCGTTGAAATCAATGGCCTCGTCGTTTTCCATCTCGTCAACCAAGACAGCCGAGCGCGTGGTTCCGTAGCTTTCTCCGAAAAGATATTTCGGAGAATTCCATCTCCCGTATTGGGATAAGAAGAGCTTGATAAATTCTGCGAAGGCGTGCGCGTCTTGGTCAACGCCCCAGAAAGATTTTGCGGCGTCTTTCCCGGCAATTCGGCTAAAACCGGTTCCGGGAGCGTCGATAAACACAAGGTCGCTGGCGTCCAAAAGGCTGTAGCGATTATCGATCAAGGAGTAGGGCGCGGCGGGCGTATGGGTATCGTCTAAAGTGACAACCCTCTTTGGGCCGAAGGCGCCCATGTGAAGCCAAACGCTTGATGAGCCGGGTCCGCCGTTGTAAAGAAATGTAATCGGACGCTTGCCGGGCTTTTCCCCTTTTTTAAAGTAGGCGACATAGAAAATGGAGGCTTCTGCCTGAGGGGTTTTGATTTCATTTTTAAACGCCTTGGAGTCCTTGGGCGGGAGAACGTCGTCATAGCCTTTAGGATGAACGACGAGCGTTCCGGCAACGGCCTGATAATCAATGCGTTTCTTCCCGATGATAACGGACCCGGTCGTGATTTTTTGAGTGGGCTTAAAAAATCCGACTGCCTGCGCGGTTTTTGACGCTTGAGCGCTTTTTTTTGCGTCTTTTTTCGCGGCAAAAGCGGGCGGGGTTAAGAGGGCGGCGCTGATGAAAACAGCCAGTATTTTGTTGGTCATGTCAAACCTCGTGTTCCAGAATTTTTTTAAGGGGTTGATTAGCGGCAAAGAAAATAAGCCCCGCGCCGATGCCAAGGCCGGTCATTAAGGCGAAAAAAGTTTCTTTTGTCATCGTCCCGTAAAACCCACCGATGAACCCGGAAAGGTAATCGCCGAAAAAGCTTGATAAAAACCACATTCCCATCATCATCGAGACCATTCGCGCGGGAGAGACTTTAGTCACCAGTGATAGCCCGATTGGAGACAGATAAAGCTCTCCAATGGTTAAAATTGCAGAACTTGAAACCAGCCACAAGAGGCTTCCGCGTTGGTGGGGGCCGATGATTTTCGAGGCGGCAATCATGACGACAAAAGACAGCCCCAGCAAAACGCAACCGATGCCCATTTTGTTGACGGTTGTGGGCTCGCCGCCGCGCGTGTCTTGCCATTCCCAGAATTTGTCGAGGATGGGCGCGAAGAGAAAGATGAAGAGGGAATTAAAGCACTGATACCAACTGGAGGGAAAATTAAAGCCGAAGAAATTCCACCTAGTGTTTTGGTCGGCCCATAATTGCATTGTGTTTCCCTGCTGCTCGTAGACGGCCCAGAAAACGATATTGATGATGCAGAGAAAAATCAAAGACGCGATCGCTTTCCATTCTTGAGGAGTAATTTTTTGAGGCTCCTCCGATTTCTCTTCTTCGGATTTTTTCATGGCGCGGTCATCCGGCAGAAGATGTCGCCCGAAATGGTAAATCAAAAGCCCCGAGACCATGCCGACGCCGGCGGCCCCAAAACCCCAATCCCAGCCGACCCATTGTCCGAGGGTTCCGCAAATCAAGGGCGAAAAAAACGCGCCGAGATTGATTCCCATGTAAAAAATAGTAAAAGCCGAGTCGCGGCGGGGATCTCCCTCGGGATACAAATTACCGACCTGGGTTGAGATATTCGGCTTAAAGCAGCCGTTTCCCAAAATTAAAAAGAAAAGCGCGAAAAAGAAAAAACGTTCGCTGGCCATTAAGAAATGGCCGATGCTCATTAAAATTCCGCCGATATACACGGATTTTCTCTGGCCGAGGACTCTGTCGGCCAAAATTCCGCCAAAGAAGGGCGTGAAATAGACAAATCCGGTGTAGAGCCCGTAGATTTGGGATGCCAAGGCTTGAACCGACAAGGGATTGCGGACCCCAAAAAGGCCGACGGACCATTGGACGAAATGGCGGATGGAATTATATCCGAAAATAGTCATTCCTTTGTTGGCGTCCAAGATTAAAATCTTGACCATGTAGAGAACCAAAAGCGCGCGCATCCCGTAATAAGAAAACCGTTCCCACATCTCGGTAAAGAAAAGAACGTAAAGGCCTTTGGGGTGCCCGAACCATTCGCCCGGCTTTTGGTGCGAGTGTTCGGTTGGTTGCACGGCGTGGGCTGAGGGAACGGTTCCTAATTCATCCATTTTGAGATTATATCTTATGGGGAAACTTTTGCGAGGGGTCGAATGGGACAAGAGGCGTAGTGACTCTGGGAAACTTCTTTGAGCGCAGGGACATTTTCACGGCAGGAGTTTTCGGCGTAGCGGCAGCGGGGATGAAACGGGCATCCGGGTGGAGGGTTAAGCGGGCTTGGAATATCTCCCGAGAGGATGATGCGCCGCCGAAGTTTCTGCTTTTCGGGATCGGTGAGCGGAATGGCCGACAGAAGGGCTTCGGTATAAGGGTGTTGAGGATTTGAGAAAATTTCATCAGCCGGGGCTGCCTCAACGATTTTGCCTAAATACATAACCGCAATTTCATCGCAAAGATGCCGGACGACCGAAAAATCGTGCGAGATAAAAACATAGGTCAGTCCCAGTTCTCCCTGAAGATCTTTAAGAAGGTTGAGTATCTGGGCTTGGATGGAAACGTCCAGCGCGCTGACCGGCTCGTCGCAGATGACGAGCTTGGGGTTTAAAGCAAGGGCCCGGGCGATTCCGACTCTTTGTCTTTGTCCGCCTGAAAACTCATGCGGATACCGAGTGAAATGGCTTTGGGCGATGCCGCAGGTTGAAGCGAGTTTCAAGAGGCGCTGAGGAGTCTCGGCGGCTTTCCATTCTCCATGAATGATGAAGGGTTCGCTTAAAATATCGAAAATCGTCATTCTCGGATCCAGGCTCGCGTAGGGATCTTGGAATATGATTTGAACTTCCTTCCTGAATTTTTTTAATTCACGGCCCTTGAGATTTTGAATTTCCCTTCCATCATAAAGAACTTGTCCCTCTGTTGGGGTCTCAAGCGCCGCTAAAATTCTTCCGAGGGTCGTTTTTCCGCATCCCGATTCCCCTACGATTCCCAGGGTCGTGCCTTTTTGAACCGAGAGAGAAATTCCGTCAAGAGCGCGGACGGTTTTGGGTCTTCCAAAAATTCCCTCTTTGGCTGAGAAAAACTTCCGGACGCCTCTGGATTCAAGAATGGTGGGGGTGGGAGTTGAAGGGGTCATGGAGGAGAAACCATTTTCGTTTCCATCAGCCAGCAGTTGGCCTTATGACCATCTCCGATGTCAAAAAACGGCGGGTCGTTTTCCCGGCATCGGGCCTGAACTTCGGGGCAGCGGGGGGAAAAAGGGCACCCGCGGGGCCTGTTTTTTAAATCCGGTGGGCGCCCGGGGATGGACTCAAGGCGCTCTTTCTTTGAGTCCAGCGAAGGAATCGCGTTTAAAAGCCCTTGGGTATACGGGTGAGAGGGCTGATTAAAAAGAGAAGTCATGGAGGCAGTTTCAACGGCTCGCCCCGAATACATGACGATCATCTGATCCGCCATGTCGGCGACGATGCCGATATTATGAGTGATTAAAATTACCGCCATGTGGAATTCTTTTTGCAGTTCCTTGATGAGTTCGAGAATTTGGGCTTGAATGGTCACGTCAAGAGCGGTTGTCGGCTCATCGGCGATTAAAATTTCAGGGTTGCAGCTTAGAGCCATCGCGATCATCGTGCGTTGACGCATTCCTCCGGAAAACTGATGGGGATAATTATTCAGGCGGCTCTTTGCGTCCGAAATTCCTACCCGTTCCAAGAGTCTTGCGGCCTCTTTAAGGGCTTCAGCTCGGCTTTTTCCCTTGTGGATCATCAAGGGCTCGGCGATTTGCTCTCCAATAGTCAAAACCGGATTGAGAGAGGTCATCGGTTCCTGAAAGATCATCGCGATTTTATTTCCTCTGACTTTTCGCATTTCCTTAGGGGGAAGATTTAAAAGATTTTTGTCGTGAAACAGGATTTCTCCTTCCACTTTGCAATGAGGCGGCGGGGGCAGAAGCCGCAGAATCGAGAGCGCATGAACGCTTTTTCCAGATCCAGATTCTCCGACGATGGCCAAGGTCTGATTTGCGTTGAGAGAGTAGCTTAGATTTTCGACGGCCCAAACCGGGCCGGAATCGGTTGAAAAGTTGACCTTAAGATTGGATAGGGACAGAACGGGCGGCATCCGGGAAAAACTCTAAATCGCAGTCGTGACCAAGCTTTCCGTCGACAGGACTCCCGGGGTGGATCGGATTCCACGGACGACGACGTTCGACAAGGTGACGATGTCTTCGGTTTCGACGTCTAAAACCAAGTCCCATCGCCCGAAAACAGCCGTGACATGGGCGACGCCCTTGATCGCCTTGATTTGGCCCAGCGCCGATTTTTCTTTTCCCGCCATCAGTCTGACTAGAACGAGTCCCGTAACCATAAACCCTCCCTTTGTCTTTTGGTAACTGCCCGGGTTCGTCATTCCGGCGAAAGCCGGAATCCAGAAGATCGCTGCTCTGGACCCCGACTTGCGTCGGGGTGACGTGAGTAGTTACGTCTTTTGTCAGTATACCAATTTGTTTAATAAGATATATCGCGAGAGAGGAAAGTAAATTGAGATTTAAGAATATCTTTTTAATTCTTAGTTTGACCGCCGCCTGTTGCCTGGAATTGCCCGCTTGGGCCAAGACGGGGAAAGCCTTTCATGCGACCCGTCATGCGATGATCCGTTGCGTTTCGGGCGCTAAAATCAAGGCCGATATCGCCGATACTCCGAAAGAACGGGAAGAGGGGTTGATGTTTAGGAAAAAGCTTCCTAAAAATTACGGAATGCTTTTTGTTTTTCCCCACGAGGATTATTTTGAATTTTGGATGAAAAACACCTGGGTCAATTTGGACATGGTCTATATCGGTTGGGACAAGAAAATTACCGCTTTATACCCGAACGTCGCGGCATCGACCCCCAAGACCGCAGATGCCGATGTCGCCAGGGTCGGTGGGCGGGCCCAATACGTTTTGGAACTGCCTGCGGGGGCGGCCAAAAGAGACCATTTGTCGGTTGGCCAGAGTTTAAAGTTTAAAGTTAAAATACCTTAATCTTCGAGGCGGTAGCCGATTCCGCGTACAGGCGCGATTTTTTCGGCCGCTTTTCCTAGTTTTTCTTTTAAGTGGGAAATTGTCACATCGACGACCTTGGTCGTTAAACTGAGGCCCGCGTCATAACCCCAAACCCTTTGGAGAATAAAATCGCGGCTCAGAGCGGTGTTTTTACGCTCCGCGAGAAACCACAGGAGATCGAATTCTTTTTCGCTGATCGGAATAACTTTGCCGGAAATAGTCGCTTTCCTAGCCGAGAGACTTAGTTTTATTCCTTCCCACTCAATTTCCGTTATATCAAGCTTGTATCCCACTCTTCTTAGGAGGGCGTCTACTCGCGCGTCCAGCTCTTTGGTGTTAAAGGGTTTGCCAAGGTAGTCGTCGGCTCCTTCGCTGAGACCGAGAACGCGCTCGTTGATTTCATTTTGAGCGGTCAAGATGAGAATGGGAACAGCGGGAGAACGCTTGGAAGAGCGAATTTCCTTGACGAAATCAAGTCCGTCGCCGTCGGGAAGACCGCGGTCTAAAATCAGCAGATCGAAAATCGAGCTTGAAAATTCGCTGCGGGCGTTTTTTAAAGAAGAAACGAGTTTGACGCCCAAATTTTTTTCCTTGAGAACATGGGAAATGAGACTCGCGGTTGACGGAGTGTCCTCAACGACCAGAATATGGGCGCGTTCCATTAAAGCGGGATATTTCGTGAAATTAAGTGCTGTCCCGGCAGGCGCTTGTTTTTGAGAAGCCTTAAGGCGCGGATAATTTTTAGGCGCAAATCGGCGGGTTCAATGACTTCGTCAATGGACCCCGACGAGGCGGCGGGGTAAGGGGAAGCGAATTTCTCGGAATAGTCCTTGATCAGCTTTTCGCGCAAGGATTTCTTTTCTTCATCGGTCTTTGCATTGGAGAGTTCTTTGGAGAATAGAATCTCAATCGCCCCCTGGGGTCCCATGACCGCGATTTCAGCGCAAGGGAAAGCGAAGTTGAAGTCGCTCTTGAGATATTTGGAACTCATTGCGATATAGGCCCCGCCGTAGGCTTTTCTTAAAATGACCGAGATTTTTGGCACCGTCGCTTCGCTGTAGGCGTGGAGAATTTTAGCTCCATGGCGGATGATGCCTCCATGTTCTTGATCGAGCCCGGGCCAATAGCCCGGAACATCGACCAAGGTCAAGATGGGAATATTAAAGGAATTGAGAAAACGGATGAAGCGCGCGGATTTATCCGAAGCGTTGATGTCCAAGGCTCCCGCGAAATGCCCGGGATTATTGGCGATGACCCCGACCACGTCGCCTCCCATGCGAATAAAGCCGGTAACGACATTGCGGGCGTAGGATTCCTGAACC
Organism: bacterium; assembly: GCA_021846045.1. GTDB lineage: Bacteria > Elusimicrobiota > Elusimicrobia > UBA1565 > UBA9628 > JAKAQV01. Next base: position 23,739 of record JAJZCM010000028.1, read on the forward strand.
TCGAAAAATTTGTGTTCATCCGCGATCTGCCAAAGAATGTGGTGGACGCGGTAGGGCTTTTTGGGGTCAAGATTGCAGAGGGTTTCCAAAAGAGGCGTTTTTCTGCGAACCGGGTCAGGGTTGGCGATGCGGGGCGGACGCTCCCAGCGGTTTTGGGGGAGATAAGACAAAAGTTCGCGGACTTGCCTGAAGCAATCAGGCTCTGACTTCGCGACGAAATGGCAGACCCCTGATTTTGCGGCGTGAACGGAACTCCCGCCCAAAGCCTCAAATGAGATTTCTTCTCCCGTAGCCGCCTTGACGACGTCGGGCCCGGTTACGAACATGTGGCTGATTCCCTCGACCATGAAAACAAAATCGGTCAAGGCAGGGGAATAGACAGCGCCCCCGGCGCAGGGGCCGAGAATAACAGAAATCTGGGGGATGACTCCGGAGGCCATTGTGTTTCGGTAAAAAATTTGGGCGTAGCCGTCGAGTGAATCAACGCCTTCTTGGATGCGAGCTCCTCCGGAGTCCAAAATTCCGATGACGGGAACCCGGCTAGACATGGCCAGATCCATGATTTTGATGATTTTAGCGGCATGGGCGAGTCCCAAAGAGCCCCCTAAAACGGTGAAATCCTGGGAATAAACCGCCACTTCCCTTCCACCGATGGCTCCAAATCCGGTGATGACCCCATCGGCGGGGATATCCTTGTCCTTGAGGCCGAAATCAGCGGCGCGGGTGCGAACCAAAAGATCGGTTTCCTGGAAGCTTCCTTCATCAAGCAAATAATGAATGCGCTCTCTCGCGGTAAATTTCCCGCGGGCTTTTTGCGCTTTAATGCGCTCGGGGCCTCCGCCCTCTTCCGCCTTTTGAACGAGGGCTTTGAGTTTCGAGACGGCATGCGGCGTTTGGCGGGGTTTTTGCCCCTCTTCTAGCGGAGAGTCGGTTTGTTGGGTCATTAAGATTATTATAACTAAAGAGGCGCTAGGTCTCTAATAAAATTTTTTCATAGGCCGCGATCATTTTTGATAGGGGGAACCTCTTAACAACGGTCTCATGGGCATTTTCCAAAAGCGTATGACTGAAATCTTCCGGGAACTCGGATAGTTCGGCGATTTTTCCGGCCAATGCCTCGGCATTGCCAGCGGGAACTAGAAATCCGTTGCGCCCATCTTTGATGATTTCGGGTATCCCGTCTACCTTGCTTGCGATGACCGGTATTTTCGCCGCCATCGCTTCCAGGATGACTGAGGGAAATCCTTCCCAAAGGGAGGGAAGAACAAAGACGTCCATGGCCGGGAAAAATGAGGCGGCATTTTCTTTCTCACCGGCTAAAAGGACGCGGCTTTTGAGACCGAGCTTTTCAATTTGAGATTCTAATGCCTTGCGTTCCGGGCCTTCGCCAAAAATAACGCAGCGGAAGTTGTTTCTGTCTCTAAGAATTTCGATTGCGTCAATTAAAGCGGCATGATTTTTTTGTTTGTGAAGGCGCCCGGCTGTTCCAATCAAAAAGGAATCGACGGGAATGTCGAGCTCTCGCCTAAGAGCGAATTTTTCTCCTGCGGAGTGGCGCGCGTCAATTCCATTATGGATGACTTGGACTTTGTTTGCGGAGTATCCTTGGCGGTCAACTAAAAAAGAGGCGGACGCCGCGCATTCGGCGACGGTCAGATCATCCTGAGCTTTGAGTATTCGGTCCGCCAGCAAAGTCGAAAGAGAACGGGCGCGCGGGTTGACGCGGTGAGAAGAAATCAGTTTGAAAGAAATAGAGGAGATGAGTTTGACTAAACGGCAGAGCTGGGCGGCCTGATACATAAAGGCTAAAACGACGTCTGGGCGCTTCTCTTTGATAATGCGCTGTAGATGGGCCGCTACCGAAAAAAATCCTGTGCGGTCGATTTGAAGACTCTCAACAAGAACATTCTCCTTTTGAAGGAGTTCTCCGTAGACGCCGAGAGATTTAAGACTGACAAACCCCGCAATTTCAAATTTCTCGCGGTTGAGATTTGTCGCTAAGGCGTAGAGTATTTTTTCCGCGCCGCCCCGGGTCGTCGATGTCGAGACAAGGAGAAGGCGCCGGCGCATTATTTTGAGACGGTCGACACGCTTTCTTGGGGGAGATTTTGGCGCGAACCCTTAAAAAAGGATGTTACGGCTTGAGCCACTTGCGACATTTCCTTTTTAGAAAGGAACGGATGCATGGGGAGAGCCAAAACCGTTTGAGAGGCTTTCTCTGCGTTCGGAAAGGCTTCGGCTTTGAGATTGAGGTGTTGGTAGCACTTTTGCCGGTGGAGCGGCAGCGGATAATAAACTCCGCAGGAAATTCCCGCCTCTTTTAGATGATTGGCAAGTTGGTCTCTTTTTTCAGTTCGGATGATATAGAGGTGAAACACGGATTGCGTACGCCCGTCGCCGATTGGGGGCGAAATTAAGGGGAGTTTCGCGAATTTCTTTTCGTAAAACTTGGCGACTTCTATTCTTTTTTCCGTTCTTTCCTTAAGCCATTTTAATTTGACGCGCAAAAGAGCCGCTTGAATTTCAGCCATGCGGCTGTTGCCGGCAATTTTAGAGTATTCATAGGTCGGTCCGGAAAGACCCCGTCCGGCATTTCTAATTTCCAAACAAATATCGGCCAAGGTTGAATCGTTGGTGGTGATTGCTCCGGCGTCTCCCAGAGCCCCTAGATTTTTTGACGGATAAAAGCTGAAAGCCGCTATGTGGCCGAAGGAGCCGACTGGCTTTCCTTGCCACCTAGCCAAGTGAGCCTGGGCGCAGTCTTCGATGACCAAGAGTTTGCGACGACCGGCTAAGTCCATAATTTCGTTCATGTTGGCCGGAGAGCCGTAAAGATGAACGGGGATAATGGCTTTTGTCTTGGGCGTTAAAACGGCTTCAATTTCCTTAACGCCTATGTTCAAGGTTGAAGCGTCGACATCGCAGAAAACCGGCGTTGCCCCGACCATTGAAACGGCGGCGGCTGTCGCGACAAAGGTAAAGGTCGGAACGA
>JAJZCM010000078.1 GCA_021846045.1 bacterium
GAAAAGTTGTTGTCGACCCCAGCTCTGAATTGGAAGAGCCGTTAATCGTTCGGCCAACAAGCGAAACGATCATCTGGGCGCAATATAAGTCTTGGGTTCAAAGCTATCGCGATCTGCCTCTTCTTATTAATCAATGGGCCAATGTCGTCAGATGGGAAATGCGCCCGCGCTTATTTCTGCGGACAGCGGAATTTTTGTGGCAAGAAGGCCACACCGCGCACGCGACAGAAAAAGAAGCTCTTGAAGAAACATCCCGAATGCTTGAGGTCTACGCTGATTTCGCCGAAAACATCATGGCCGTTCCCGTGATTCGCGGACACAAAACTGCTGGAGAGCGTTTTGCCGGGGCTCTTGACACGCTTTCTATTGAAGCGATGATGCAGGATGGAAAAGCCCTTCAAATGGGGACGAGTCATTATCTGGGCCAAAATTTTTCCAAAAGCGCGGATGTGAAATTTCTCAATAAAGAGGGAAAACTCGAATACGTTTATGCGACGAGTTGGGGAGTCAGCACCAGGCTTATCGGCGCCTTGATTATGACCCATTCAGATGACGCCGGTCTGATTTTGCCTCCGAGACTCGCGCCGATTCAAGTCGTCATCGTTCCCATTTACAAAAATGAAGAAGAAAGAGGAAAAACTCTGGAAGAGAGCCGCGCGGTTTTGGCTCAACTCAAATCGCAAGGCGTTTTAGCGCGTTTGGATGACCGTGACGGGCTCATGCCGGGCGCGAAGTATTACGAATGGGAAGCCAAGGGCGTGCCGCTCCGCATTGAGATCGGACCCAAGGATATCGAGAAAGGCTCCTTGTGTCTGGTTCGCCGGTTTGTTTTAGAACAACCCAATGAAAAGCCGGAAGATTTAAGACGCCGCCGCAAATCCTTTCTCCCGAGAGAGGAGGCTTTAAGCGCGGTCAAACCGATTTTAGAGACCATGCAAAAAGAGCTCCTTGAAAAAGCCCGCATTTTTCAAAAATCACGGACGCGGATCATTAATGATTTAACGGAATTTGAACGCTTTTTTGGCGAAGGCGGAGGATTTTCCCTGGTCCATTGGGATGGGGATGCCAAGGATGAAGACGCGATGTCCAAACGCTTTGAGACGACCATTCGCTGTATTCCTTTCCCTGAAGAATTGCCTCCCGAGGCGAGGGGTGAGGGAAAATGCATATGGACGGGACGCCCCTCTTCCCAGCGCGTTATCGTCGCCGCGGCTTACTAAGGCGTTGGTTTTTATATAATTAAACAAGTACGCCGTTTTTTGGGCCATTAGCTCAATTGGCAGAGCAGGCGCCTCTTAAGCGCAAGGTTACAGGTTCGATTCCTGTATGGCCCATGGGTTATCCGGGCGGGTGGCGGAACTGGCAGACGCGCACGGCTTAGGACCGTGTGCCGCAAGGCTTGGGGGTTCAAATCCCCCCTCGCCCAATAAAAGAGATTTTAATCTGATGTAGTTGGAGGAGAATATTCATGGGAATTTTTACATTCGCGGAAAAATCAGACAAGCCGAAGTTCAAAAAAATTAAGGAAGAGGGGTGCGTTGTTTCCGCCTCCATTGAAATTCCCGAGGCTCTGGTCCAGAATGAAAAACACAACGTCTTATTGTGGGTCCAAGAGCAGGCAAAAATTCCCGGTTTTCGCCCCGGCAAGGCGCCCATGGCCATGGTGGAAGCCCATTACCCGGATACGATCAGGGAAAGAATTCTCAACCGCGTCGCAGAGAAATTCGTTCCGGATTTGATTAAAGATTTAAATTTGCTTCCCGTGACGGCTTCGACCATCACCAATGTGGATTGGAACAAATCCATGAAACTGGACCTTCGAATCGAGATTGCGCCGCAGGTTGATCCCAAGGACTACGCGAAAATCCAGGTTTCCCACAAAAAGCGCGCCGTGACCGATGAGATTCTTTCCGCGGAGTTGGATAAACTCAGAGACGCCCATTCCCGCCTTGATCAATGCGATGAGGAAGTTTTGGGAAACCAGCATTACGCCGTGATCAGTTACGCCGCCATTCAAAATGGCAAGCCTCTTCCCAAACTCAAGAATGATTCGGAACTCGTCGACATGTCTTCCGATCAGCTCATCGAGGGGTTATCCACCGGACTTTTGGGAATGAAAAAAGGGGAAATCAAGGAGATCAAGGTTAAATTCCGGGAAAAAGACGCCGTGCTTAACGTCACGCTCGTTGAGATTAAGAAAAAGGTTCTCCCGAACCTCGATGGAGAATTCGCCAAGGACATGGGGCTTGAGTCTTTGGAGGATTTGAAGAAAAACCTGAAAGATTCCCTTCAACAGGAATACTCAAAGCAGGAAGAAGATGAAATTCGCCGGGAAATTGAGAAGGCGCTTCTTAAGGCCAATCCCATCCCCGTTCCCCCGACCTTGGTCGAGCATGAGACGGAGCGCTTTGTTGAGAGCCTGGAACGCCAGAGTCGCAGGTCAATTCCCGAAGCCGATATGGAAAAGCTGAAAAAAGAGATTCGTCCTCAAGTTGAGGACAATTTGCGGCTTTCCTACATTTTTCTGGCCATTGCCGACAAGGAAAAATTGGACATGACCGAGGAAGACTACAATAAAGAGCTTGATGAAGCTCTCAAGGTTCTTAAATCCGATCTCGAAAAAGACGAAAGGCGCAAGTTCTTCGATAGAAATAGAGCCGGTCTTGCGCGAATTATCCGCGAGAGAAAAGCAAGGCTCATGACGCGAGAGAAAGCGGTCGTTAAGGAGGGATAATGGTGCTCCCTACAATACTTGAAAAATGGACTCAAGGGGCCGCGGTCAGCTACGATATTTTTTCGCGCCTGCTTAAGGAAAGAGTCGTTTTCGCGGGCGGACAAGAAGGAATGTTCACGACCGATGCGGCCAATGATTTGATTTCTCAGCTTCTCTATTTGGACGCGGAGGACCCGACCAAGGATATTCAGCTCTACATCAATTCCCCGGGAGGAATGGTGACAGCCGGATGGGCGGTTTATGATACGATGCAGTACATTCGCGCGCCCATTTCAACTTTGTGCATCGGAATGTCGATGTCTTTTGGCGCTATTTTGCTTGCGGCTGGAACGAAGGGAAAGCGCTACATTTTGCCTCATGCACGGGTCATGATTCATCAGCCTCTTACCCGAGGCGGCATTTCCGGACAGGCGACCGACATCATCATCGAAGCCGCGGAGATTTCAAAGACCAAGGAAAAAACCATTGAAATCTTGGCCTTGCACACCGGACAATCTCCGGAACAGCTTCGCAAGGATATGGAGCGCAATTTTTATCTTTCGGCCCAAGAAGCCAAGGAATACGGAATTGTCGATCATATTCTTCCGCATAAGAAATAATGGACGCATCTAAAACGGATTTGCCTGACTTGCCGAGGGTTTTGCCTTTATTGGCGGTCCGGGACGTCGTTTTCTTTCCGAATACCCTTTTGCCCCTTTCGGTAGGACGCATTCGCTCGATTCGCGCCATCGAGGCTGCGATCAAAAACGAGAAAAAGCTCATCGCGGTGGTCGCTCAAAAGGATATGCGGGTCGAAGAACCGCAGATGTCGGATGTTTATCAAAAAGGAGTTCTTGCCTCGGTCGATCAGTTTCTTAGAATGCCGGATGGAACGCTGAAAGTTTTTTTACGCGGAATCACCCGCTTATCAGTGGTTTCTTCTAAAGACCTTGCGGAGGGATACTGGGAAGCCGAAATCGAATACCCTGAATCCAAGGTTCAGTTTATTCCGAGCAATGCGACCAAGGCGCTGATGCGGCACCTCTTGGAAGTTTTTGAAGAGCAGTCCCAGGTTTCCCAACATCCGGTCGCCGACATTCTTCAGGCGCTTAAAGAAGTTTCCGATCCGGCTCAGCTGTGCGACATGGTGGCCGCCCATGCCCTGTCAAAAGCCGCTGAAAGACAAGAGATTCTTGAAACCATAGAAATTGACCGCCGGCTTGAGCGTTTGATTGAACTCATTCGGACCGATATTGAAATCTTAAGCCTTGAACGCCGAATCCATTCCCGCGTCAAAACCCAGATTGAGAAAAATCAGAAGGAATATTATCTCAACGAGCAGATGAAGGCGATTCAAAAAGAGCTCAAGCAAAAAGACGATTTCGCCCAGGAAATAGAAGAGCTTAAGAAAAAAATTGCCGAAGCGAAAATGCCCAAAGCGGCCGAGGAAGCGGCAACCAAGGAACTTTCTCGTCTTGAGAAAATGATGCCTTATTCCCCAGAGTCGACGGTCTCAAGAACTTATCTGGACTGGATGAGCAACCTTCCGTGGTCGAAGCGAACTCGCGAGCGGCTGGACATTAATTGGGCCGCAAAGATTTTAGATCAAGAACATTACGATCTCAAAAAAATTAAGGAAAGGATTTTAGAGTATATCGCGGTTTGCAAGCTGACCAAGGGTCTCAGAGGCCCCATTCTCTGTTTTGTCGGCCCACCGGGCGTGGGAAAAACTTCCTTGGGGCAGTCCATCGCCAAAGCGATGGGGCGCAAATTTGTTCGCTTGAGCTTGGGCGGCGTCCGGGATGAGGCGGAAGTTCGCGGACATCGGCGCACCTATATCGGATCTCTTCCCGGGAGGATCGTTCAATCACTTCGCAAAGCGCAAAGCAAAAACCCAGTTTTTCTTCTCGATGAAATAGACAAAATGGGAATGGATTG
>JAJZCM010000001.1:0-120738 GCA_021846045.1 bacterium
CCAGTTCGGCAACCTTGCGCTGAAGGCTGACCTTCGTTTGCAGGTCCACGGCCTGGCGGAACTCGCGCTTGACGGAAGCGATTTCACGCTGAAGTTCCTTGAGCTCGGACTCAAGGCCGTCCTTGAGATCAGCGGCCCAGTTCTCCAGCTTCTCAATCTCGGAATCAAAGAAAACACGGTTGTGCGATTGGGTGTCATCCATCAGCGACTTCACGCTAGCCTCGATACCTGCGTCTAGTTTGAGCGCGACATCATCCGGTACAGACGCGCCGCCGAGCGTTTCTCCCATGAAGTCAAAAAGCCGCTTGCATGCCTCTTCGGACATTGGCTGGCCGTCGTCGCGTAGCCCGGTGAACACGAGGTGGTCTTCCGGCTCGAGCGACTCTAGCGAGATGAGCTGGAGCTGTAGCCAGCCTGACAAGCCTTGCAGAGTCTCAACGGGAGAAACCTTTCGAAGGCGGTCGTAGTCGAAACGGACTGTTTGCGGCTCAAGGGGACGGCGCCGAGCGGTGGAAATCAGGCGCTCCGCCAATGGGTGGCCAACACGGAAATGATGGGCGCCCTCAGGCATGTTGTCGGGAATGACAACATAATGTCCGGTCTTGATGCCGTCCGCATCAACCGAAGCGGGCACGCTGTTGAGAGTGAATCCCATCGCATCGTCCGAGCCGAACTCCGCAAAGTCACGCAATTCTCCCTTTGCGAACCACCATAGAAGGCTCTGGAATCTGTTTCTTTGCTGATTCTTCCCCTCCTGGCTGAGCCGCAGACGTTGCTGAACATCAACGTCAAAATGCTCCAGGAGTTGGCTCTTTGCGGTCTCCAAACGAGACTGAATTTGCAACTCTAATTCCTGCTGAAGCTGATCGAAGGCGCCATCAATTTCTTCCGTCGTGCGACAGGATTGGTAGATATCGTTGACGCGTTTTTCGAAATCCACGCCCGATTCCAAGGCCCCAAGCACCTGGTCCGAGGCTCCAAAGATGCCTTCGAATAGCTTGAATTTCTGCGAGAGCAACTCGAAGACGCGCTTGTCCGCCGCGTTCTTGCGGTTGACGAAATTGATAACTACGACGTCGTGCTGTTGGCCGTAGCGGTGACAGCGTCCGATGCGCTGTTCAATGCGCTGCGGGTTCCAGGGAAGGTCGTAATTGACAACGAGGCTACAAAACTGGAGATTGATGCCTTCTGCCGCCGACTCCGTAGCAATCATGATAGCGGCGCTGTCACGGAATTCCTCGACGAGCGCGGAGCGGATGTCAGCGCTCGGGGAGCCGGTCACGCAGTCTTGGCCCGCGTGACGCGCCAGCCATTCTTTGTAAATCCGATGAGAGTCGGGATCGGTGTTGGTGCCGTTGAAGGTCACCAATTGCCCGGCGTAGCCGTTAGCCGCGAGCAGTTCTTTGAGGTAGGTTTGGGTCCGGCGCGACTCAGTGAAAATGAGAGCCTTGCGCTTTGCCCCAAGCTTTTCAGCCCAGGACATGCCCGTCTTGAGCGCGGTTAGAAGAGCGGCGCCCTTTTCGTTTTGCGTGATTGACTCAGCAAGCTTCTTGTAGTTCTTAAGGTCCTCCAGTTCTTTGCGGATTGCGTCCCGTTCAAGGTTGGCTGGATTGGCCGTAGTCTCACGACCGGGAGCAGGCGAGTCCACCGGAGCTTCGTCCCACTCTTCCTTAATTTGCGCGAGAGCTTCATACTCTGAAGCAAGAGCCGTGGTGGTGTCGCTGTCCGCTGGAGTTAAACTTTTCTCTTTCGCTTCAAGCCGATTGATAAGGGCGCCTAGAGTGTCAGCGATGGCGAAAGATGAGGAAGCCAGAATCTTGCGAAGCACGAGCGTGATGAGGGCGCGTTGGCTAGCTGGCAGTGCATAAGACTGCGGACGCTGTAGATAGGCCGAGACCGCCTCATAAAGCTCCCATTCCTGATCGCTGGGAGTGAAATCCTGGGTATGGGAGCGCCTGTCGGTGTACCGGATATACTCAGACACTTGCCGCCGCAGCGTTCGCATGCAAACTGGCTGGATGCGCCGCTTCAAATCGGAGAATTCGTCTCCTCGGCCATTCACCAACCGTTTCGCAAATTGATCCCGGAACGATTCGGCATTGCCGAACAGATGCGGATCAATGAAGCTGATGAGACCGTATAGCTCCATCAGGGAATTCTGAAGAGGTGTCGCGGTGAGAAGTATCTTCGGCCGCGCTCCGATGGCATCTCTAATGGCGCGCGCTATCCTGTTGTCGCTCTTATAGACGTTGCGCAAGCGGTGCGCTTCGTCTATCACCACTAAGTCCCAATGAGTCCGCTCGATCGCGGCGGCCTCCCGCCGCGCGAATTGAAATGAACACAGAACCACTCGGTTCTTCTGCTCGAAAGGGTTGGCAACGCCCTGGCCCTGAAGCGATTTGTAGCTTCCAGACTCAAGGATTACAGAGTCAATGAAGAACTTCTCGGCCAATTCCCGCTCCCATTGCTGGCGTAACGCCGCTGGCATGATGCAAAGCATTCGTCGCTTGCCCTCGGCCCAGAGCTGACTCATGATCAGCCCGGCCTCAATCGTCTTGCCGAGACCGACCTCGTCCGCCAGTAATGCCCCGCGGGAAAGCGGAGATCTGAAGGCAAAGAGGGCAGCATCCACCTGGTGCGGGTTCAAGTCGATGGTGGCGTTGTTGAGCGACTGAGAGAGTTTCTCCAAGCTATTGGAGGAGCAACGCTTGGTAAGCTCGTGCGCGTAATACTTCGAGTGAAATGCTGTGCTCATAATATATAAATTCGAAAATCCCCAACACTCTGGACCCCGGCTTTCGCCGAGGTGACGTGAGTAGTTACCAGAAATTTATTTTAGCAATTACCATGTTGCTTGGCGATTTTTAAATGTGCTCGCGGGGTGGAGCGGAGGCGACTGAGCGGTTCCTACATTATATTAAGGAAGTCCCCGGCGGCGCCGGAGTGTCCACTCTAAAATGAGAATCGCGCAGGATAGGGCCAGCCAAAACGGAGAAGCAAAAGGCCGGGCGCGGCGGTTGATTTGATAGCGGCGTTTGGGCGGAGGAAGAAGACTCAGCAAATTGTTCGCCGAGGTTTTTCCCAGTTCAAAAAATTTCCCTCCGGAATTAAGGGATACGCTTTTAAGTACGCTTCTCCGAACCGGGGAATAATTTTTGCCGGGGCTCCAGCTAAACGACAGGGAATCGCTTCCCAAAAGCCGCGAATTCCTATAAGCGGAAACCTTGAGGATATTGATTCCCGCTGGAATTCCCGTGAGCGAAACTCTGAAATATCCTGGCTTGACCATTTGCGGCTTTAAGTTTTGGGTTTTCCCATCGGGTTTGGTCCATAGAAGCGATAGGGCCGCCTGGCCTTCCGGCAGCGGGGAAAAGTCGCTGTCAAAGACGCTGAAAAAAAAGTGCGCCGGCTCAACCGGAACGATTTCATCCGGAATGGGAGAAAATCTCACGTGGGAAAGACTTAGGGTTCCCGTCAGATACTCAATAACGCGGGACCAGAAGCGATCGTAAAAATTGCGTCCCTGGGCTTTTTGGGCATTTTGCAATTTCCAGCGCCAAAGGGAATCGGAGCTGATGACCATCACCCGGCCCCGGCCGAATTTTCTGACTGCCAGTATCGGAAGCGGGCTTCCCGAGGGCATTTTTTCGGAGGGATGAATTAAAACGGGAGTTGAGTCCGGTTTCAGCGCGGAGAAAAGTCCGAAGCCTTTGAGTTGTGGAAGAGTTTCCCATACCGCTTTTGAAACAGCGGGGTCGGAGTAGAGATTGATGAGAGGATGCTTAAAAGAAACCGGGCGGGGGGTAAAAATCCGTGAAACGAAATCCGGGATTTGGGAAGACAAGGCAACCGGAAGAGCTTCTTCAAGAGGCGTATTTTTGTATCCGCCCGCCGAGAACGCGTTTTGACCGCCAAGAACCAAAAGTGCGCCGCCTTTTTTGACGTAATTGGCGAGCGACTCAAGATAGACGGGCGGGAAGTTGAATTTTTGCGCGGAGAAATTTTCAAGGATGAAGAGGTCAAACTGGGAGATATCCCTTAAAAAAATATTTTGGGCGGGAAAGGGGATAAGAGAAAGTTGATTATCCGGAATAAAGACCGGATTTTGAGGATTTCTAAGGATGACGAAGCTGACCAATTCCCGGCGGGGATCTTTTTTGATAAATCTTCTTAAAAATGAATATTCGTAGCTGGGGCGTCCGGCCAAATACATAATGCGGTATTTTTGCCGGATGACGGGAACCGTGATTTCCCGGCTGACCGGAGAAACTCCCGCCGCTTCCACTTGAAAGCGGTAACTTTCGCCGCCGAGTCTCTCCGCGATGGCCGTAAAACTATCCTCAAAAGATTCATAGTTCGACGAGGGGGTAAATTGCGACTGAGATAGAGTCTTCCAAGGAGAAGATTTGGATTCTTTTTTGAACAGGCTTAAGACGCAGGGGACTTGTTTGAGGTTTTGAGTCTCAACTCCGACTCCAAAAGTGAATTTTCCATGTAAAAACGCGAAGTCGGGGGATTGGATATCACGGATAAGAAAGCCCTTTTTTTCGATGCTTCTCCCAACGGCGATGGAATCAACTGGAATCTTGAGTTCTTGGGCGGCGGCTAAGAGCTCCTCTTGCGGAGCGTTTCCATCGGAAAAAAACCAAGCCCTTTCAGGAGTTAAATTTTGCGATTCTGAGGCCGCCGCCGTCAAGGCTTCTTGCGGAGAAAAATCAGCTTGCGAAACTTTGAGATTTTGAAGGTCTTTAAATGAGGAAAGATTTTTGGCGTCGGAGGCGAGCGCAAACAGAGAGGTCTCCGCTGCGTCCTGAATTTTATTTTTGTTTTGCGAGAGCCAATTCTTGACGGTTTCAAGACGGTTGTATTTCCCGGCGGGACCCCCCATCGAATGCCCGCGATCGATGAGGATGAGAAGATGAGGCTTGACGAAAATCGAACGCTTGAAAACGATTTCCGGATTTAAAGCCGCCAGGATAAGGGTTAAGACGCCCAGTATTCGCAGGACGGCAAGCGTCGGACCGGTTTTTACGGAGAATAGATGGCGGATGAGAAACAAAATCAGCGCTATAGATGCGAACTCAATCCAAAAATTGCCGCGCCAGATGACGGAAAATGAATTCATTAGGGAATTCCGGAACGCATTTTTTCGATGAGATAGGGCTGATGAACCGCGTCGGCCTTATAGTCGCCGGTCAAAGCGTAGAGAATAATATTCAAGGTCAGACGCTTGCCTAGTTCCCTTTGGAGGCCTCCGCCGGGAATGACAGGATAGAGCGGGCGCCCCAGTGCGTCTTCCTCCCAAACTCCAAGCAAATCGTCGCGGTCATAGATAACGGCGATGCGTCCGTTATAGTCCAACGTTTCCAACCCCGGGTTTTCAATGCGAAGGCCGCTTGCTTCCTTCATCAGGAAAAAAGTCTTGAAAAGAATGTTACCCAGCTCAACCGGGCGGAGAGAAAGTTGAGGGAAGGCCGCTTTAAGGGTTTTTTGCGTCCAATTTTCGAAGCCGCCCCCAGCTACTCCCGAATCATTTTCAATCCAGAGTATCCCGCCCGCCCGGATATAGTCGGAAAGAATGCGAATTTCCTGGGGAGTCAAATTCTCGGGGGATTCTTCTCCAGCGAGAATGACCATGGGAGAGAGAAAAAGCTCGGGGTCTTCCAGCGTGATCGCCCTTCTCTCAGGCGAAACCGGGACGCTGGTCAGTTGCGAAACAAAGGAAAGAATATAGCGGTAAGCGTTTGGATAAGGGTCCCAGTTTGGGCCCATTTTGAGCTGCGTCCAGATAAAGGCGTCCGAGTCCAGAGCCTTGACCCTGGGAGGGAGGGCCAGTAAAAAAAGAAATAGGAACGGGAAAATCTTTTTACCCTTGGAAGATAAAAACATTTCCGCGCAAAAAAACGCGAGGACCAAAAAGAGAATAGCGGAACGCTCGTTTTGCCCCTTTAAATTTTTCATGAATTCTCCTACCCAGGAATGGGCGTCCAGGGAGCGCCATGGCGGGTCTTTTTTAGGCGTCAAATCGCTTTCATTCAAATTTCGATTTGCGTTGACGGCGTAGAAAAAACGCTCATGGTTTACCGCGTCCAATTCGTAGAGACCGGGCAAGGTTGTCGCCGGGAAAAAGACGGAGCGATTTTGAACGTGGAGCTTGATCTTCTTTCCATTCGGGGTTTTTAAAAGGACATTTTCCGGCGCCGCGGAGTTCTTATCCCATTTTTTTACGATGGGATCCCCCACGGTCAGTTGATAGGATTTCGGCTTTTGAACCGGCCCCATGATTTTTTCAAAAACCAGGCGCAAAAAAGCGATCAGGGCGGGATGAACGGCGAGGTTGGAGTCTTCGATTCCAAGGGAAAAAGCGGAGACGCAGACGCGGGAATTGTGAGCGCAGATTAAAAGCGGATACCCCTGCGGAGATTTAAGAAACACGTCCCCATTTTTTTTATTCTCCAGGAGATGATAGCGCGTGATTTGAATTTGAGACAGATCGAGGTCTTGCCAGTCCTTGGCGGACTTTGATGCCGGGGATTTTAACCCCGAAGATTCTCCTCGGACTACGGGTCCCACCCCAGAGGGAAGAATGGACTTAAGCGAATCGAAATCACGAGATGGGGAAGTCTCTCCGGGAATCACCCACAGACCTTTTCCTTGTCCGACAAATTCTTTGAGTTCTTGCGCTTCTCGTTGGGATAGGAAGCCGGGATGGCTAAGTATGACGGCCTGATAGGAGCTTAAATTCCACATGGCGTCCGGCCCCGCTTCCCGAAACGTAATTTGATAAGGCAAAAGCCCGCGCGCGGAGTTGTCGAGAATTTTTTTAAGAAAGTATCCGCCGTGCGGGGGCTCTAAAAACGAAGGAGCGGAATACAGGCATAGAATGGAGCCGGGATGCGGCGGCGCAAAAGAAAAGAAAAAAGAGTCATCGACCGGGAGAGAGTCTTCTCTAAGAGAAGCCTTGCCCGCAATTAATGCGTCGGAATTTATCTTTGGAAGGAGGAGGGTATTTTCGCGGATTCCGTCGCCTCCCTGAATAGGGCGTTCCACCTTTTGCCCTGAAAATGTGGAGACCGCCAGCGACGTGGGTTTTCGGTTGTGAGTGAAGACCGTGAGAGCGGGGCGTTTGGCGTCAAAGGGCTCGGAGATTTTGACGGAGTGGATATAGTCATTGTGAGATCGGGGGCCCCAATCAATGCCGAAAGTTCGATTCAGTTTTTCAACGGGCGCGCGAAAGCCGTGCTTGGCCCCATCGGACAAAACCAAAACGACGTGTTTTTCGACATCGGAGTCGGGCCATAAAGCGCGGAGCGCTTTTAGCGGAAGGCTAAAGTCGGTACCGCCGTATCCAACGCGCAACGAAGGCAGATTTTTAAGAGTTGCGTTCGGAGTTTCCCATGCAAGGTTTTTCATCGGCGCGCCGATATGGTCTGAAAACGGAAGCAAAAGCACGCGGTCTTGGGGCTTCATTTGTTTGAGAAGATCCGACAAGGAATTCATCAGCCAGGAAAAGCGCGTTTTTCCGCCTTCAAGATATCCCATCGAATAGGACTCATCAACCAATACCGCCAAGTCGATTCGAGTTTCCTTGGTGGCGCTTCCATATCTAATCGGGCCTGCGTAGGATAGGACTAAAAGGAAAATGATGGCGCAGCGAAGAAAGGTCAGAAGCGAGTTTTTAAGATTGGAACTCGATAGGGTTTGAGATTGAATTTTCCGGATTAAATAGAGGCTGCTAAATTCTATTTTGCGCCCTTGCCTTCGAATCCATAAGTTCGCCAGCCACGGAATTAGGGCGGCGGGCAGGGCCCATAAAATAAACGGAGATAAAAAACCCATTTCTTAACGGGCCTTAAGAGCGCTTTTTCTCAAGAAGCGTCGGAGAGATTCTTCCAGAGGCCTATCGGTCGTGAAAAGCTGATGGGAAATTTGATTCTGATGGAAGGCGCTTTGATAGGTCTTTATTTGTTTTTCAAACTCGGCTGCGTATCTGAGGCGAAATTCTTGGTCGCCGACGGCGACCTCGCCTGCTTCTTCCATACCCTGAAAAACGACGGGAGCCTCGAAATTGAGATCTCTTTCCCGAGGATCGATGACGTGAAAAACGATGACTTCGTTTCTACCGGTTTTAAGAGAAACGATCCCTTTGATGAATTCTTCCGTGTTCCCCATTAAATCACTGATTAAAATAATAAGGGAACGCTTTTTGATGTGAGAGGCTGTCATCGGCAAAGCGGTTTCCGGAGAGGAAAGGCCTTGGGGGGAGATTTCGGATAAGCGTGCATCCAGAATTTCCAAACGCGGAAAACCGGAGCGGGGCGGAACTTCAATTCCGATGCCGCTTGACACCGTCATGAGCCCGAGGGCGTCTCCCTGGGAAAGCGCAAGCCATGAAATGGCCATCGCTAGGCGGCAGGCGTAATCCCATTTGGGAGGATTGGTATCGGAGTGAAAAATCATCGAGCGGGACTGATCGAGGATAATTTGGCTGGTGAACAGATTTTCCGACTCAAATTCCCGAACGTAAAAGCGATCGAGGCGGGCGTAAACTTTCCAGTCGAGAGTCCGTGGGTCGTCTCCCGGAACATAGGGACGGTGCTGGAAAAAATCTCTTGAAAATCCGCGAACCGGGTTTTTGTGCGCGCCCGCCATTTCGCTGGAATTGGCTAGATTCTTGGGAAATAGGCGCAAGCCCTTAAGCTGCGTAATGGTGACGGCATCCAAGTATCTCACCCTGAGATGTCCTCAGCGGATGAGGCGCGAGATGATATCGTCCGCTTTCGCTCCATCGGCTTCCGCTTGAAAATTGAGGATCAGGCGATGGCGTAAAACAGGAGAGGAAACAGCCTTGACGTCTTCCTCGGTGGCGGCCAATCGTCCGGAAAGGACGGCTCGGGCCTTGGCTCCGAGAACCAAGGCTTGTCCGGCTCTGGGGCCTGCTCCCCACAAAATCCATTTTCGGATGAAATCAGGAGCCGTAGGGTCTTCTGGGCGAGATTGACGGACGATGCGAACGGCGAGGTGCGCCGCGGAATCTGAAATCGGAACTTTACGGACCAGAGTTTGATAATCCAAAACTTCCCGGGCCGAAAGAATCTTATTAAGAGACGCCGGATGGTTCCCAGTCGTTTTTGCGATAATTAAGCGCTCTTCTTCTTCGCTGGGGTATCCCATTTTAATTTGCAGGAAAAAGCGGTCAAGTTGCGCTTCGGGAAGAGGATAAGTGCCTTCTTGTTCGATGGGGTTTTCGGTCGCCATCACGAAAAATGGGAGCGGCAGAGCCCGGGTTGAACCCGCTATGGTGACTTGAAATTCCTGCATGGCTTCCAAAACCGAAGCCTGGGTTTTGGGAGGAGTGCGGTTGATTTCATCGGCCAAAATCATGTTCGCGAAAATGGGTCCGGAAACGAAGCGAAACGAACGCTGTCGAGATGCGGGGTCTTCTTGCAAAATTTCCGATCCCGTCACATCCGACGGCATCAAATCCGGGGTGAACTGAATGCGCGAGAATTTAAGATCGAGAATTTGAGAGAGGCTGGAAATAAGAAGAGTTTTGGCCAAGCCAGGAACGCCCATAATCAGGCAATGTCCGCGGGCAAAAAGGGAAATTAAAACTTGTTCGATGGCCTCGGACTGGCCGATGATGACCTTTGAAATTTCCGACAGAATCGCGGCTTTGGCTTCCTGCATTTTTTTTGCGGTTGAAACATCGTCTAATTCCGTGGACATGAGTCCATTTTATCAAATCACAATCGAAATAAGAATTGGACAAAGAAGACCGGCTTGAAATAGAATGGAGGGGAAGCATAGGAGCCTTAGGGGGATAAGATGATGGGGAAACAAAGACATCCGGAAAGTTTGATGATGACGCAGGGCTATCGACCTGAGTGGTCCGAGGGTTCCTTGAAATGTCCGATTTTTCAGACATCGACTTTCGTCTTTAAAAACGCGAAATCAGGCCAGTCTTTCTTTGAGTTGGCCTATGGACTGCGTTCTAAAAAATCAAAAGAAAGCCCGGGGCTGATTTATAGCCGCATCAACAATCCCGACTTGGAGATTCTGGAGTCCAGGCTTTGTTTGTGGGACGAGGCCGATGCCGCCGCGGTTTTTTCCAGCGGCATGGCGGCGATTACGACGACCATCTTTGAGCTTTGTTCTCCCGGGGATGTCATTCTCTACAGCGAGCCTCTTTACGGAGGAACGGCGCATTTCTTTGAAAAAATTTTGCCTCGGTTCTCAATCAAGGCGGTTCCGTTTCCCGCGGCCTTGGGCCCTGCGAAAGCGATTAAAAAACTAGATCACGCGGGCAGTAAGAAGAAGGTGAGGCTTATTTTCATTGAAACTCCGGCAAACCCCACCAACGATTTGGTGGATATCTCCGCCTGCGTTGAATTCGCGCGGGAATTCTCCAGTTCAAAGAGTAAGACGGTGGTCGCGGTCGATAATACGTTCATGGGGCCTTTGTGGCAAAAACCTCTTTCTTTGGGCGCGGATTTAGTTTTGTATTCCGCGACGAAATTCTTGGGCGGACATAGCGATTTGATCGCCGGAGTTTGCCTAGGAAACAAAGAGCTCGTTGAGCGAGTGCGGGGCTTGCGCGCGTTTTTTGGATGCATGGCGGACGCCTGGACCGGCTGGCTTCTGCTCCGGAGTTTGGAGACGCTTAAAATCAGAATGACCGAGCAGTCTCAAAATGCCTCCCGCGTGGCGGAGCGCCTTTTGAATTTTCCAGAAGTCGAGCGCGTCTATTACCCAAGCTTATGGCCCAGCGATACTCCTCAAGGGCGCCTTTACGCCTCCCAGTGTCTGGGCCCCGGTTCGATGATATCTTTCGATATCAAGGGCGGGCGAACACAGGCGTTTAAATTTTTGGACCATCTTAAGCTCATCAAGCTTGCCGTCAGCCTTGGGGGGACGGAGTCCTTGGCCCAGCATCCCGCGACGATGACCCATGTTGATTTGGGGGATGCGGCTCGCCGGCGGTTGGGAATTGGAGAAAAGATGATTCGCCTTTCCATCGGCGTTGAAAATTATTCCGATATATTGTCGGACATCAAGGATGCGCTACGGGCGGCCATGCGATAAAATTTAGCGAGATTTTTTTGGTTTCCGATAATGAAATGTGAAGTAGGCGGCCAGCACGGTCAAGACGAGCGCGAGTATTAATTCTGCTTTTGAGGGAAAAGCGTTCTTCGATGCCTTGAGCCTTGGAGTTTCTTTAAGAAGTCTTTCAATGACCGAGGGGCCGGGGGTCAGACTTTTAAAAACGGCGATGATCAATTCTTCGCTTCGGGGTCCTTCGGCCGAGACCTCATAGCTCCAGTAACACCATGGCATATATCCCAGGGCCTTGGCATTGAGCGCCCCTTCGCCTTTAACGCCGGCTGAAAGATAAATCAACTCGGGCCCGGCCGGAGTCGTTAGGTTTTTCTCCGGAGAAATCAGCCACCGGTCAATGGATGAAAGAGATTTAAAATTTTTCTTTAAGATTTCGGATGCGTCCGTGGGGGAAGGCGTTTCTTGCGGGCTGAGTTTCTTAATGGAAAGGCTCGATCCTAGTCCCGATACGGAAAAGACAAGGCCGCTATTTCTTTCGGAAGAAGAGATGTCTTGAGGATGGAAGTTGTCCGGGAGTTGAAATAAAAGTTGCCCGTCAACGCTGGTAGTTTGCGGGGAGCTTTCAATTTCCGAAGGAGAAGTCCTGATTGATCTTAGGATCGAGTGGAGGGTAAGTTCCGGGATGGCGCTATTGATAAGGGCCAGATAATTTTTGTTTCCGTCGCTTACGACGGATAAAATCAGACGCGGCTTTCCATCGGCCTTTGCGCTGAGAGAGAGGGCTTTAATTCCATTGTTGAAATGAACTTCCCGCAGTTGCGATCCGAGGTCTAAGGGTATTCCCGTCTTTTCTTCCAGCGAATTCAAGACATCAATAAGAAAGGAAAGAACGGCCGGATGGCTTTTGGCATCCATGGGCCTGAGCCGCGTCATGATAAAGGAACTGCCTGATGGGCCCTTGAAAAAAGCTACGGTATCGGTAGAACTGTTTTGAATTGCCGCTTCGGTCCAAGCCGGCGGGGGAGGGACTGAAATATGCGCGAAGGCTCCGGCGCGGCTTAAAATAATCAGCGCTGCCGATAGAATTTTTATTTTCGCCGATTTCCGCATAGCCAAATCAGTTTACCATGCTTTTCATGGGTTTGTAAATTTTTCCCTGGACGCGGGCGTTTCCATTTTGCTATAGTAAATTCCATATGGCAAACTACGAAACAGTATTTGTGCTTGCGCCGACTCTTTCAGAGGCGGAATTGGCGGGCTTTATTGATAAAACTCGACAGACGATTACAAAAGACGGGGGAGAGGTCGTGAGTTTTGAAACATGGGGGAGACGAAAACTCGCTCACCCCATCGGCAAAACTCGCGAGGGGGTGTATGCCTGCCTTAAATACAAAGCCCTGCCGCCCTTATTTAAAAAGATCTCCCAAGATTTCCGCTTGGATGATCGAGTGATTCGGGAAATGACGACTTTGATGCGCGAGAAAAAATTGCGTGAGAAGAAAGTTCGCGTGCGCGATTCCCGTGAGTCCCACGTCCTGCCCGCGAAAGCCCCGGTTGCATGACAAGTCTTCGCTTACCTGAGCAGAATCAAGTTTTCTTGATTGGCCGCTTAACCAAGGACCCGGAACTCCGTTATACTCCAAAAGGGATCGCCAATTGCCGTTTTCGCATCGCCGTTTCTCGTCGTTACAAAGATACGGTCAGCGGTGAATGGAAAGACGACGCGGCGTTCATTAACATCGTGACTTGGCGCCAAGCTGCGGAGAATTGCGGAAAACGGCTGCATAAAGGGGCTCCGGTTTCTGTCGAAGGCCGTTTGCGGAGCTATGAATACGAGGATAAAAACAGCGGGGGAGCCAAACGCAGTATGATTGAAGTGGAAGCCCGCCGTGTTCAGATTTTAGAAAAAGCGGAAGGCGCGCCTTCCGAGGAAGTTTCAGTGAAAGGCAGCGCCGCTTCGTCTGCCGATAATAGTTCCGGAGATGTGTCCGAAGATGAGGAGGTTCCTTTCTAATGACGCCCAATGAAGCCGTAAAATCTGAAGAAATGTCCGGAGATAAAGCTCTCCCTGCTGTAGAGACCGCCGGAGAGGCTGTTGCCGCTCCCGCGCGTCGCACCGACTCTTTTCGTCGCCGCACGCCTTATGCCACGAAAAAAAAGGTTTGTCGCTTTTGCGCGGAAAATGCTCATGAAATCGACTATAAGCAAATCCAGTTATTGAGGACTTTTATGTCCGATACGGGAAAGATTCTTTCCAGCCGCATCACCGGAACCTGCGCTTCGCACCAGAGGATTCTCTCCAAGATGATTAAGCGCGCGAGAAATCTTTCTTTGCTTCCATACGTTGTGAAATAAAAGACGAGAGAATAAACATGAAAGTGATATTGAAAGACGATATTCTGCATTTAGGACGCGCGGGCGAAGTCAAGCAGGTTTCCATAGGATATGCCCGCAATTATCTTTTTCCCAGAGGAATGGCCGTTGAAGCGACTGAATCCTCTCTAAAAGGGTGGGAAAAAGGCCGGGCTAAGCGCGAGAAGATTTTCGCTGAGAAGCTTGAGGAGTCTAAATCTTTGGCTCAAAAGTTATCGGAAGTCAGCTTGTCTTTCTCCCAGCCGGCCAGCCCAGAGGGACGTCTTTTCGGTTCTGTTGGAAAAACAGAAATCGTTAAAAGCCTTAAAACTTGCGGATACTCCGTTAAAAAAGAATCTGTGATGATCGACTCTCCGTTTAAGGCGACCGGTTCTTACGAAGTGCCTTTGAGGCTTTTGTCCGACGTTACGGCTAAGATTAAAGTCACCGTAACCGCGAGAGAATAGTCCTCAGAGCTTAGCGCAGTGTCCCGTAAATTCATTTGCATTCGTCGCCCCGACGGAAGTCGGGGTCCAGACATCTTCTGGATTCTGGCTTTCGCCGGAATGACGATGAGGCAAAAATAAAGAAGCGTTGGGGGCGCTGCATTAGTTTCGCCAACCGGCCGGGGTTTATTTTTTATGGCTCAACTTGACGTCAATCTCCCGCCTCAAAACATAGAAGCCGAAGCGGCAGTTTTGGGTTCTATGCTGATTGAGCGCGGAGCGGTGGAAAAATATCGTTTCGATAAAATAGGCTTTGGGGTGGTTACCCTCGTATCGGAATATTCATGAGTTTATCAAATGTTAAGAGGAGTACATTAATTACCTTTCAGAACGGAGCGACTTCCGGCACATCAAAAGTGGTTGCCGCAAGAGAACTTGACCACGACAGCAGAAAGGCATTGCTCCTCGTTGAAGAAACGCCTTTTCATCCTCTGGATTATGGGTGGCCCGACCAACCGCCTGATTCTGGAATAATAGTGATTAGGGGAGTCGCCCTTCCTGTCATAGACGCATGGGTGGGAGCGATGGACACTGCATCAGGGCAGCTGTATCTAGATAAAGACATCCCACTCAAAAAAGGGGGAATCGATCTACTCTTCTTAGTCGCGCACATCGTGGTTTTTCCAGAAAAATTTCCAATTACGGAAATCTCAGGGGAGACGGCGGAGTTGCTGGTAGATTCCCAACGGCGTAAAAATCTGAGCGCGGCGCACTCTGCGTGCCATCTTATGGCTTTAGCGCTAAATAAATACGCCCGTAAGTTTTGGAAAAAAGAGGCCCCAAAGGACTCATTGGGGAACCCGGATACGGATCAACAGTCAATTCAGAGTTCAAAGATAACTGAAAAAGAGAGTCTTGATCATTATCGCTTTGGAAAATCGCTGAGGAAAGCAGGATTTGAAAGTCTTGTCCTAGTTGACCAGCTAAAAGATTTAGAATCATCTGTTAATGAGCAGTTGAGTATCTGGCTGAAATCCGGGTCAGAAATTTACATGGAAACTGCGGACTCAACCGCGACCATAGATTCGCGTAGGGCTTGGAGATGCCGCCTTCCTGATGGAGAAGTCAGCATTCCTTGTGGCGGCACCCATCTAAATTCTCTCCGAGAACTCAAGTCGGTCTCTGTCTCATTTGAGCCAGTTCCTGCTTGCCCAGAAATAAAAGCTCACACAGTTCCCATTCTTAATGAAGATTTGCATATGCCTTCGCTCATGGAGAATGACAGTGAAAATCGGCTTTGACGAATCACATTCAGAGACTTGGACAATAGACTTAGCGAAGGCGGCGGAGATTAATCATTCTCTCCCTGAGTATCATTATTATGGTCATTTGGCAAAAATAATTGAGAAGTCAGCCCATGGTAAAATAAAGCGTTTGACTGAGTCTTGGTCGAGCATAACGCTTGATGCCATCGCTCATCCAGCAGATTCAACTATTGAAAGAGGTTGTGGCGGCATGTTCGTAATCGGAGAGTACAATATTTCGCACTGGGGCAGTAATATTAATGACGTCCTCGTGCCGTTCGGCATTACATTCAGTGATGATACGCTGAGTGTCGGGCAAAAAGATCCCAACTCTCATATCCTCGCCCGACATTTTCTATGTTCCAACGTAATAGAACATCAGGTTACAGATGGTGTAAGGAAAATCAGCTACCATCGAGGTTGCGCTGTGCGTGTCGATACAAACCACGCGAACTCACTTATCCTTGCGCCACAAGGTCAATCGGTTTGTGCGGTGTCTTCCTACGGCAATGGAAACCCATACGATCCAAAGATGAAATATGATCTAGATTTGATGGTGGGCCTTAATAAACAGGCAAAAGAGGCGCTAACGGAAATAAAATCTTCCGCGAATAAAGTAAAAAATTATGCGCGCTTGGAAGAAGGTGATCTTTTGATTATTGATAATCGAAAAAACGTTCATGGGAGCTCGCAATTTATTCCCAGATATGATGGGATGGCTCGCTGGCTTCAGCGGGTTTATGTTGTGAGAGATATCGCGGCTTCCGAAGAAGAACGTGATAAATTAGAGCGCATTATTACGACGGAATTCGCAGTCTAAATAAAATTGGAGGAATCAATCTTGTCTCGCCGTTCCTACGCTGAGTTCTATCTCTTTCTTGCCACTTTTGTTTGGGGCGGGACTTTTCTCGTCGTCAAGAAAGGGTTATTGGATGTTTCTCCTTTGCTCTTGGTTGCCCTTCGGTTTTCAATTGCCTCGATTCTCCTGCTTTTAATTTCGCCCAGATGCGCGCTCAACGCGAATCGCCAAACTCTTTTTCAAAGCGCTCGGTTAGGTCTATTCCTTTTCTTGGGGTTTGCCGCGCAAACTATAGGACTTGTCTATACGACGCCTTCTCGCTCCGCCTTCATTACAGGGACTATGGTGATCTTCACTCCTATTTTTCAGGCCATTTTTGACAAAGAGAGTCTCAAACGCGCTACTATTATCGGTATTTGCGTTATTATGGTCGGCCTTTGGCTCCTCACTTCGCCCAGAGGTGAGGGATTAAACCGCGGGGACATCTTGACTTTATTATGCGCTATGCTTTTCGGCTGGTATACCATCGATCTCAGCCGAGTTACGTCGTCGGCGGATATGATAGGTCAGATCACATTTCTCCAAATGGCGGCCACGGCTCTTTTTGCATGGATTAGTCTTCCGATGATTGAAACTCCTTTTATCCGCTGGACGCCGGCCGCTTGCGGCGCGCTCGCCTACACTGCGATTCCGGCGACCCTTATTACCACCGCTCTACAAACTCGATTCCAGCGGGACACTTCTCCGACTCGCGCTGCCGTTATCTTTACGATGGAACCCGTTTGGGCTTCAGCGTTGAGTTCTCTTGTTTTAGGAGAACGTCTCGGCTTGACAGAACTGGCGGGGGGAGGGCTCATTGTTTTTGGCATTCTTTTTTCCGAATTTCAACGGTGAGATAAGACCTGTTCAATTTTGGGATAGGATATTCTCCCACAATGGAGGAAGGAATTTTGAGATGACCCCTTCCTCAAAAAACGAAAAGTCGCGAGTGAGTAGTTTGGGGTTCACCTAGGAATTTTTTATGGCTCAACTTGACGTCAATCTCCCGCCTCAAAACATAGAAGCCGAAGCGGCGGTTTTGGGTTCGATGCTGATCGAGCGCAATGCCGTTGAAAAAGCCATCGATATTCTTTCAGAAAAAGATTTCTACCAAGAAACCCATCGGCGCATTTTTTCAGGGATGTCTGCGATTTACGGCCGCGGGGAAGCGGTGGATGTCGTGACCATCGCCGCAGAATTAAAAAAATCTAAATTTTTAGATGAGATAGGGGGAATGGCGGGGCTTACCGACTTGGTCCATAAGGTCGCAACCGCCGCCCATGTCGATTATTACGCCCGCATCGTCAAAAACAAATCCATTTTGCGGGAATTGATTTCAGTAGCGACTGGAATTGTCTCGGACTGCTATCGAGAAGCCAAGGATCCTTCGGGGATTTTGGATGAGGCGCAAGAATCGGTCTTGAGAGTTTCGGAAAAACAGGTTTCTCGTGGAATCGCCTCCGTTGAGGAATTGACGCACGAGGTAATCGCAACTATTGAGGCAGCGCATAAGAGAAAGGCGTCCGTGACCGGAATTCCTTCCGGCATTAGAGATCTCGACCGTTTGACGACGGGCTTTCAAAAATCGGATTTGATTCTTATCGCGGCTCGCCCAAGCCAGGGAAAAACCGCTTTGGCTCTCAATATCGCTTCGAATGTCGTCTTGGCCAAAGAGCCGAAGACCGTCCTTTTCTTTTCGATGGAAATGTCCAGACACGCGATTATGGAGCGCATGATCGCGGCCGAGGCGGGGGTGGATCTTCAAAAGGTAAAAACAGGTTTTTTTCCAAGGGATAAATGGACGGATTTAACCAATGCCGCCGCGCGTTTTTCGGAATCGCCCCTTTACGTGGTGGATACTCCCGGTCTTTCTGTTTTAAACGTGCGCTCGATATCGAGACAATTGACGGTCGATTTGCGCAGAAAAGGGAAATCCTTGGATTTGGTCATTCTCGACTACCTGCAGTTGATGCGCGGTAGCTCTTCAAGAATGGAGAGCCGCCAGCAGGAAGTATCAGAAATTTCCCGCGGTCTTAAATATTTAGCTCGCGACTTAAATATTCCCGTGATTGCCTTGTCGCAATTGTCCCGACGTCCGGAGGAAAAGGGCCGTTCCGACAGCCGGCCTCAACTTTCGGATTTGAGAGAAAGCGGCGCTTTGGAACAAGACGCGGACTTAGTCGCCTTTATTTACCGTGAGGGCTACTACAAGCAGAACGATCCTTCGGTGGATGATAAAAAAGCGGAAATCATCGTTTCCAAGCAGCGCCAGGGCCCTACGGGGACCGCCAATGTCATGTTCTTGCGTCAATATACCCGCTTTGTCGATGCTGACTCTCGTCCGGAGACGGAAGAGCCGGCGCCCTTTCAGACCCAATTTGATTGACACTCCCGACATTTCTCTCACCCGCGCGTTTTTTTAGGCCTACCTGGGCCGAAGTTAATCTCTCTTATCTGCGCGAGAATTTTAGAACTTTGCGGACAATGCTTCCCGCAAAAGTGAAAATTTTGTTCGTGGTTAAGGCCAACGCCTATGGACACGGCGCGGCGCCCTTGGCGAAAGAGGCGGAGCGCTTGCGTTTAAAGGGCGAGCCCTCGGCCGATTTCTTCGGGGTTTCTTCAGTTGAGGAAGGGGCGGCGCTCCGAAAGGCAAAGATTAAGACCCCTATCTTGATTTTGGGAAGCCTATACCCTTTTGAGAGTTTCTTGGAAGCCGCGCGCTTAAATTTAATTCCGACGGTCGCGAGCCTGGAAGGGGCGCGTCAATTGTCAGCAGCGGGGTTAAAAATTAAAAAGCGCTTGGCGGCCCATCTTAAAATTGATACGGGCATGGGGCGAGTCGGCGTCAGTCATAAAAACGCCTTTGAGGTCGTTGATTTCCTTTCGAAAAGCCGCGGAGCCGCTCTTACGGGAATTTATACGCATTTTTCTTCGGCCGATAGTGATTCCGGCTATACGCGGCTTCAAATTGAAAGATTTAACAAGGCGCTTAAAAACAATGGCCTTAAAAATGGCAAAATACTAATTCACGCTTCTAATTCTGCCGCGGTTTTAAATCATCCGGAGGCAAATTATGAGATGGTTCGTGTTGGAGGCGTTTTATACGGGTTGTGGCCGGGTTTTAAGCCGCTTCTGAGTTTTAAGGCGCGCATTGTGTTCATTAAAAAAATGGAAAAAGGCGCGTCGGTGAGTTACGGAAGAACCTTTCGTGCCCGAAAGCCTTTGAGGATTGCGACTGTTTGCGTGGGATACGCAGATGGGGCGCCAAGGGCTGAATCAAATAAAGGAGAAGTCTTGGTTGAGGGGCGCCGTTGTAAAATCATAGGAACCGTGACGATGGATATGCTGATGATTGATGTGACCGGGGTTTCCGGCGCGCGTGTCGGAAGCGAAGTCGTCTTGATCGGAGAAGAGGGGAAAGAACAAATTTCTGCCTCTGAGGCCGCTGGTTTTTCTGGGACTATTTCCTATGAGACCCTTTGCGCCATTTCGCAGCGGGTTCCGCGGGTGTATCACTGGTGAATAATATTTTCGAGCGGATGGGCAGGAAGATTCTCTTTTTCGTCGAATCTCTGGGGCATTTCGCGATTTTTGTTCGCTCCCTCATTCGCTGGGTTGTTGGGGGTTATTTCGAGTGGAAGCAGATCCTCATTCAAATGCTGAGAATCGGCGTCGAGTCGATGCCGGTCAGCGTCATGACGGCGTTTTTTACCGGAATGGTCTTGGCCCTTCAGTCCGGCGAATCTTCCAAGCATTTTCTTAACGAGCCGCTTTTTATCGGAACCTTGGTCAGTTTTTCCATGGTCATGGAGTTGGCTCCGGTCATGACGGCGTTGGTGGTTAGCGGACGGGCCGGCGCGGCGATCGCGGCCGAATTGGGCACGATGAAGGTGACGGACCAAATTGACGCCTTGTATACCTTGGGGACCGATCCCATTCGTTATTTGGTCATCCCCCGAGTGGCGGCTTTTCTTTTAGTTTTGCCATTCTTGACGGTTATGTCCGACTTCTCGGGAATCATGGGCGGATACTTGGTCGCAAAAGTAAAATTCGGCATCGCGCCGAACGTTTATTGGCACGACATTATCGACAATATGCGCATCCGTCATTTCGTTCATGGCTATGTTAAAACCTATGTCTTTGCCTTCGCTATTTCCTTGATTTGTTGTTTCAAAGGCATTGAAACCCGCGGGGGGGCGGAGGGCGTGGGCAAATCAACGACGGCGGCGGTCGTCATCAGCATGGTTTCAGTTTTAATTTTAGACTATTTCGCAACGGCGGTTTTAGTCGCTCTGGGAATTACATGATTGAAGCGAAAGGAGTTAAAAAAAGTTACGGCCATCGCCATATTCTCAGAGGAATAGATTTGACGGTTGAAACCGGGGAAACCTTGATTATTATCGGCGGATCCGGCATGGGAAAAAGCACGTTTTTAAAATGCGTGATCGGCCTGGCTCGCCCCGAGGAAGGTTCTATTTCCGTTGATGGAATTGAAATCGGACGATTGCAGAGCGAAGAGGATTGGGCTCACTATCGCCAAAGAATCGGATATTTATTCCAAGAAGGCGCCTTATTTGATTCCTTGAGCGTTTGGGAAAACGTGTCTTTTGGGCTTCGCTACCTCACCGACATTCCGCCGTATCGTTATAGAAAAATCGCTTCTGAAAAATTGGCGTTGGTGGGACTTAAGGATGTTGAGGACCTCAAACCCTCGGAATTGTCAGGAGGAATGAAAAAACGCGTCGCTTTAGCTCGAGCGATCGCTTCGGACCCCTCTTATATTTTGTATGATGAACCAACCACGGGTCTTGACCCGATTATGTCGGATGTAATTAGCGATTTAATGCTGGATTTACAAAAGAAATTGAATGTGACTTCGATCGCTGTGACGCACGACATGAAATTGGCCTATAAGGCGGCTAGCCGCATCGCGATGCTTCATGAAGGAAAGTTCTTAGCCGTGGGAACCCCCGAAGAGATTAAATCGAGCGCGAATCCCTACGTGCGTCAGTTTGTTGATGGCAAGAGCGTGGGCCCTATTCATATGAAATTGCGGGATTTTGACCCGGACGAGGAATCCGAAGAACACGGAGACTTACGTGTCTCTTGAAGCTAAAGTCGGGGCCTTTGTCGCGGGGGGGCTTTCCCTGATTGCCGCCTCCATTCTCTTGTTGGGAAATTATCATTTTGGAAAGCGGTATTTCATCTATGTCACCTTCCATGATGTTTCCAATTTAAACCGGAACGCTTCAGTCAAACTCTCGGGCGTGGATGTGGGGCAGGTCGAGGATATTCGTCTTGACAATGATCATGTGGTGCTTAAACTCTCGATTAGAAAAGGCGTTCCCATCTATCAGGATTCCGTTTTTACCATCGGCTCAACTGGAATTATCGGTTCCAAGTATTTGCAAATAGATCAAGGCCATGCATCCTCGAACCCCGTGTCTCCCAATGCGACGGTGGCGGGAACGGAAGCCGCCGATATTCAGTCTTCTATCGCGCAAGCCCTTGGCAGCATTCAGAAGATGCTCAATGACTTAAACGGTCCGGGACCGAACGGTTCCTTGGTGGATAACTTGCGCGGTTCGGTCTCGAATATGCGGAAATTGACGGCCAACCTCAATGATTTAATCGCGACGATTAAGCCCTCAGCCGAACAGACGATGGCGAAAACCGGAGCCGTGACCGATAAGCTGGACAGCCTGTTATCGAAATCCAATGATATGATGACAAGTCTCACCACCAGCGAGGGGACGGTCGGGGCTCTTCTTCACGATCCGAAAATGAAGCAGAACGTGGAAAAGACTCTGGCCAGCGTCAAAGAGGCGGCCTCAACCGCCAATGATATGCTGAGCCGCATCAACCAGTTTCGCGTCTATTGGAATTTCGATGAACGCTATGAACCTGCGATTTCCGGCGGCTTAGCGGACGCGGGAGTAAAAATCACTCCTCGCGACGGCCGCTATTATTACGCCGGAATCGAGAATATGGGCAACCCCACCAATGCGCCGGTGAGGGGCTATAATTATGAGAGACTCAATACCGTTGACGCGCTGCTTGGCTTTACCGGCAAATGGTACGACCTGGGTTTTGGCGTTGTTCGCTCGGCCGGCGGCGGGCGCTTGACCTTGACGCCTTTTTACAAGAATTCGTTCGGAAAACATTTCAGCCTATTTACGCAGGCGTATGATTTCGGGCAAAACCGGATTGTCAACGGCGTGCACTTTAATAAACCTTCTTACGATGCGGGTCTTTTGGCCTGGATCAACAAATACTGGGCCGTGGGAGCCCGCGTTGACGATATCGCCCAAGAGCCAGTCTTTCAAGGGTGGGTTCACCTTAACTTCGAAGATAAGGACGTTTCTTATCTCTTCGGACTCATGACCTATGGGGCGGCGGGAAGCAAAGGCCGAGCCCCGAACAAGGACTCTGGGCCTTAAGGCTTCGTGACAGAATAATATGGGACGGTTAAAGACCATCTATCGCTGTCAAAGTTGCGGTTTTGGAGCGGCGAAGTTTCTGGGACAATGCCCTTCATGTGAGTCTTGGAATTCCTTGGTCGAGGAAGTTGTGGAAGAAATCAGCTCTTCTTCCGCCAAAAACCGATCGCGTCTTCTGACTGATTTCTCATCGGAAATCGTTTCTTTGTCCGATCTTAAGCCCGAGGCTTCTCTCCGTTTGCCTACCGGAGTTTTGGAACTCGACCGTTTGCTTGGAGGGGGACTGGTCAAAGGGCAGATCGCCCTTTTGGCGGGGCCTCCGGGAATTGGAAAATCAACGATTGTGCTTCAGGCGGCGGCCCTTTTATCCGAGGCGGGACACAAGGTTCTTTACGTTTCAGGCGAGGAGTCCTTGGATCAGATTTCAAATCGGGCCAAACGCCTAAATGTCGCTAAAAGCCGTTTGTCTCTTTTGGCTGAAACCGATCTCACAAAAATTATCGCGGCTCTTGAGAGTTTAAATCCCGAGGTTTTGGTTCTGGATTCCATTCAGACCGTCTATCATCCGGAGCTTGATTCCAGCCCCGGAACCGTCGTCCAGGTGCGGGAATGCGCCGCCCAGATTTTACGCTTCTCCAAAAATAAGGGTATTTCGGTTTTTCTTTTAGGTCATGTGACGAAAGATGGAAGCGTGGCGGGCCCTCGGGTCTTGGAACATTTGGTAGATACCGTTCTTTATTTCGATTCAGAACGCCAAGACGTCTTCAGGGTTTTGCGCGCGCAAAAAAATCGCTTCGGGCCGACCGATGAAGCCGGTTTTTTCGAGATGAGCTCCGTGGGTCTCAGAGAAGTCAAAAGCGTGTCATCGCTCTTTTTTGACTCAAGCAGGATGGAGGAAAAGCCGGGGCGGGCAATTTCGGTGGCGATGGAAGGTTCGCGTCCCGTTTTAATTGAAGTTCAGTCCTTGGTGGTCTCAACCAAATACCCGCTTCCTAGGCGCATGGCGACGGGGCTTGATTTAAACCGCGTTTTAGTTTTGTTGGCTTCGATGGAGAAGCATTTGCGCTTGAGGCTTGAGGATAAGGATGTGTTTTTAAATCTTGCCGGTGGCGTTAAAATCAGCGATCCGGCTTTGGACTTGGCCGTATGCGCTTCCGTTTTAAGTTCGGCTTATGACGCGCCCGTTCCTAAAGACATGGCGATTGTAGGGGAAGTGAGTTTGTTGGGAGATATTGGCAGCGTTCCGCGCGCAGATCAGCGTCTTAAAGAAGCGGCGAAGATGGGCTTTAAGAAAGCCTTGATGCCCGGCGGCAAGGAAAAGGGAGACTGGCCGTCATCGGTTCAGGCGATTGGGGTCTCGGATTTAAAGCAAGCGTCTTCCGCTATTTTTGGAGGGAAATAAAATGATTCTCTGGTTATTTAGAATTTTGATCGTGTCGGCTTGTCCTGCGATTGTGTATTTTGAGATTACAAGAGATTGGCGGGGCCTCCTTGTGGGGCTGGCCGTGGGTCTCTCAATTGTCGGTTTTGAAATGCTGGTCGCCGGAATTAGTTTGCTCACGATGATTTCCGCCATCTTGGGCGCTTCCGGCGGCATCATCGTCGCCAAACTCATTGATTATACCGTCTTTCAAATCGGCAACAGTTCGCTTTACTTGACTTGGGCCCATTATGCCGCGCTTCGCTATTTCGCTTTTGCGGTTCTCGGCATGATTTTGGCGATCCGTAAATTGCCCGAGTTTGACGATCTTGATAAGGACCTTTTAAAGATGGGAAAAAAGCGCGGCGCCGAACTTAAGGTCTTGGATACCAGCGCCGTTATCGACGGACGGCTTATCGATATTGCCGAGACGCATTTTCTGTCAGGAACCTTCATCGTTCCGCGCTTTGTCTTATCCGAGCTTAACTTGCTGGCCGATTCCTCGGATTCGATGAAGCGCGCACGAGGCCGCCGGGGCTTAGACATCTTGGCGCGGCTTCAGGAAAACTCCGAGCTTCCGGTTAAAATTATCGATACGGACTTTCCGGAGATAAAATCCGTGGATGGGAAAATCGTGCGCTTGGCCGGAGATTTGAATGCAAAAGTGATTACCACCGATTTTAACCTCAATAAGGTGGCCTCGCTCCAAGGAGTGACCTGCCTTAACGTCAATGATTTGGGGCTTGCCCTTAAGCCCGTGGCGCTGCCGGGTGAAAACATGGCGGTTTTCGTGATGAAAGAGGGAAAGGAAAAAGAACAGGGAGTCGGCTATTTAGACGACGGCACGATGGTCGTCATTGAAGACGGACGCAAACATATCGGCAAACGCGTGGATGCCGTGGTTATGTCGATTCTTCAAACCTCGGCCGGGCGCATGGTTTTTACGAAAGCGCGCGCCCAAGCCGCTGAAGAGAAGGCCGTTTGATGCGATCGTTTGCCATCATTGTCGCCGCCGGTTCCGGGACACGGATGGGAAAACCCAAGCAATTTTTGCCCTTGGCGGGGAAAACCGTGGTCGAATGGTCGCTGAAGGCTTTTTTGGAAACGCCGGACATTGAAGGCATCATTTTGGTGACGACCGCTGAAAATATAAAGGAACATTCTTCGCGCCTCTCTTCCGATAAGGTCAAGCTGGTTGAGGGCGGCGCGACCCGGATGGAATCGGTTCGGCGCGGATTTAAGGAGATTCCCGAAGACATCGATTTAATCGCTGTTCATGATGGTGCGCGTCCGTTGATTACCCCGTGGGTCATTCACGAAGTCTTGGAAGAAGCCTATGAGTCGGGCGCGGCGGTGGCGGCGGTTCCGGTCAAGGATACCCTTAAAAAAGTGACCAATAAGCAGCTTTGGGTTTCGGCGACCCCGGTGCGTAGTTCCTTTTGGCTGGCGCAGACGCCGCAATGCTACCGTCGGGAGATTTTAGAAGAAGCCCTTCAGAAATTTGCGGACGAGAAAAATGCGACCGATGAAAGCCAGTTGGTCGAAAAATCCGGCCACCGGGTGAAGGTGGTAACGGCGTCGTATGAAAATATTAAGATTACAACTCCAGAGGACTTGGTTATGGCGGAAAGTTTGATGGAAAAACGCATGGGCGGGCAAAAACATACTTGTGTCGGGATCGGCTATGACATTCATAAGCTGGTTGCCGGACGGGATTTGTGGCTGGGGGGAATTAAGATCAGCCACTCCAAGGGGCTTTTGGGACATTCAGACGGAGATGTCGTCTTGCATGCGGTCGGAGACGCAATTTTGGGCGCCTTGGGGGAAGGGGAAATCGGAATGATGTTTCCGCCGGATAACCCAAAAATAAAAGGAATCGCAA
This sequence comes from bacterium, assembly GCA_021846045.1. Lineage (GTDB taxonomy): Bacteria > Elusimicrobiota > Elusimicrobia > UBA1565 > UBA9628 > JAKAQV01. The sequence continues at coordinate 25,741 of JAJZCM010000001.1, forward strand.
GCAAAGAAATTATTGCGGCCGTCATGGAGAAAGTCGCGCAAAAAAAGGTCCAAGTTTCCCATGTGGACATCAATATTCTTGCGGAAGAGCCGAAACTCAAACCGCATTATTTAGCGATCAAGGATTCGGTCGCCTCGATTTTAGGCCTTACCAAGGAGGCGGTCAATATCAAGGCAAAAACCCATGAAGGCCTTGATTCAATTGGAGAGGGCAAAGCCATAGCCTGCCAGGCGGTCGCTTCCGTTCTCATTTCCGTGTCATGAACGGTAACTGCTCAGGTTCGTCATTCCGGCGCAAGCCGGAATCCAGAAGATCAATGCCCTGGACTCCGACTTTCGTCGGGGTGACCAATATATTTCGCCGATTTTTATTTGGCCTGCTGCTAATCTTGGGTTTTTGCGGCATTGTTTTTTCCTCTTTCGCGCAGGATGACTCCTCAAAAACCGTCAATTATTTGGTCTCCGTCAAAGCCCATCATTACCGCTTCCAGCAGATCGGAACCTTCACCTACTTTGTGTGCGCTAAAAAAGATTCATCCGACGATTGCCAGAAAATTCAAGCGCTGAACCTCCAAGCCAATGTCGATTGGGATGGTTTGAAAAGGAAGGCGAAAAAAGCAAGCCTTAAAAATCCGGATGGAACCCTGGCATTGGAGACCTTTGTCGATCAATACGGCGGGCCTTGGGAAATCAAGATGAGAATTGCCAATGCCTCCGACGCTTCTCAAGATTCGTTAAAGCCATTCCACGCGGATATCTTAGCTCCTTTTTGGGGCTATAAGGTTTCTCAATCTCCATCCGGTGATATTTTGTCGGCCCAGACGCTTCTGAAAAAATCGGAATGGGACGCGGCTAAAAAGGCTCTCGGCCTTGTCCCCGCCAAGAAAAAAAAGTTTAGTTTTGGCGATTGGTTTCAGTAAACTATTCACTTCTTAAAAACGCCTAACAGGTTTATTTCCGTCGGTACTTTTGGAGTTTAAAGGGCGCGAGAAAGCTATAATTAAGCGGGGGATTTGGGTGAAAGCATTCTTTAAGACCTATGGGTGCCGGGTCAATCAATACGAGACCGAAGCCTTACGGGAAAAATTAACCAAGAACCGCTTTGCGGAAGTCTCGGATGATTTTGCCGAGGCTGATCTTTGCGTCATCAACACCTGCACGGTGACCGAAGAGGCTGACCAAGACGCTTTAAGGCTGATTCGCAAAATTTCCCGCAGAAACCCCTTGGCGAGGCTGGTCGTGACGGGTTGTTTAGCCTCCCGCAGTCCCGAAGAGATTCAAAATGCGGCGCCTCAGGCCTTGATCGTCGGAAATAAGGATAAAGAAAATATTCCGGCCTTGATTGGCTGCGGCATTGCCCCGGCTCCGTCTTCCATCAGCGGGTTTTGGGGACATTCCCGCGCTTTTATCAAAATTCAAGATGGTTGCGATATGGGTTGCTCTTTTTGCATTATCCCCTCGATTCGTCCGCAATTATCCTCGAGGCCTTTTGAGGAGTTTAAATCCGAAATTGAAGGTCTCCTAAAAAACCGCTGTCCCGAGATTGTTTTGTGCGGAGTTCGACTGGGGAGATACCTATCCCGAGACTTGGAAGGGCGGCGAGTTGACTTTGTGGGGCTTTTGGAACGCTTAATCAAACTTCCAGGAGACTTTCGTATTCGCCTTTCCTCTCTTGAAATTACCGATGTGACCGATCGTTTTATTTCCTTGATGGCGCGCTCGGAAGGGAAAATCGCGGCGTCGCTCCATCTTCCGCTGCAATCAGGATCAGATAAGACCTTAAAAGAAATGAAGCGCTGGTACACAACGGGCTTTTTTAGAAAGCGCTTAGACGCCTTGCGGGAAAAAATTCCCCACTGCGCTGTTTTTAGCGATGTAATGTCGGGTTTTCCTGGGGAAAACAACGCGGATTTTGAGGAGAGTTTGGCCTTTATTCGCGAGATGAAATTCGCGGGGCTTCACCCGTTTAGGTATTCTTCGCGGCCCGGGACTGAGGCGGAAAAAAGAACCGATCATCTGCCGGAAAAAACGATCCTTGCTCGCGCGCAATCTCTGCGCTCATTGGATAAAGAGTTGCGGACAAAACTCGCTGCCCAGGCCGTAGGAAGCGTTCGCCGGGTTGTTGTCGAAGGCCGTCCGGGAAAACCCGAAGGCCTTTGCGAGGATTTCTTAAGCGTGTTCTTGAACCAATATCCCGGCCCCGGCTTTGCCCAAGTTCGGATTCTCTCTTCCAGTGGCCCGGATGCTTTCGCTGAGGTTTGCTCGCGGGAAGACCGCTCAGAAGTCGCGGCGGCGGCCTAAGGAGCCTAACGCGCATGATCGTTTCCTACGGCCCATTCCATCCGGCCCTTGAAGAAGCGTTTGCCTTAAGAATAAAGGAACTGATTTCTTCCAAAGAAATTCCGGTCTGTGTCATCGTGCCTTCCCGGCGCCTGGCTTTGCGCCTTGAACGCCTGTTGGCCATTGAAAAAGAAATTTCACTTCTCAATATCCATTTTCACACCTTTTACAGCCTGGCTTGGTCAGTCGCTAGGGACGAAGAGCCGTTAGATGGAGTTTTTATTTCGGAACCGCTTTTTTTAAATCGTCTGGTCGGCGTTTTGGCGGAAACCGAAATGCCGCATTCTCTCTGGCCCAAGAAGTCAAAAAAACCCAAGGCCTTTTCGGAAAGCGTGCGATCAAGCCTTCGGGATTTGGTTGACGCCAATCTTGTTTTTGAGGACATCAACGCTTTCCGGGAGGAAACGCTCGAATTTGAGGGAGGAAGCATTCTTGAGCCTTTGTGCCGTTTTGCCCGGACTTACCAAGTTAAATTGAGAGATTTAGGAATTTTTTCCCTGGCGGAGTTGGTTCGCTTTGCCGCCCAAAAGTCTGAAGAGTCTCGTTTCTTAAAACAGTTTCGAGAAATCATCTATTACGGGTTTTATGATTTGACGGGGCTTCAGCTTGATTTTTTTGAGAATGTGACGAAATCTCATTCCTGCCGTTTGTTTTTTCCTTACGTGAAGTCTCATCCCGCCTTTGCTTTCGCGAAAGATTTTTTTGAACAAAAACTCGCCGGTCACGAGTTAAGGGAATTAGATCCGGGCTTTAATCTAAAGCCCCTGGGACCCGTTTTGAAAAATCTTTTTTCTCCAGCGGAAAGAACGGCTTCTTTGAGTTCGGCGATTCGCTTTGTGTCGGCTTCCGGGACTGATGATGAAATCTGGTTCGCGGCCAAGGAAATATTGCGGCTGGTTGAGGAAGAAAAAATCAGGTTTGAGGAAATTGGCGTTGTTTTTCGTTCGCTGGATAGGGCTCGAAGTTCCATTGCCCGCATCTTTGATGAAAATAAAATCCCCTTCGACATGAAGGCCAAAGAACCGTTGTTGCGCCGCCCCTTGGCTAAAACCCTTTTTAATTTTTTAAGTTTAGGCCGGCGGGATTTTCCCGTGTTTTCCGTCGAAGACATTCTTTCTTCTCCCTATTTTAACCCTGGAAATCTCAAGGAAGACTGGAAATGGGATGCCCGGCGCATTACTCGAGACCTAAAGTTGAGCGGCGGTTGGCTTCAGTGGAAGGGGCGCCTGGGAGAAATAGCTTCAGGGAAAGCGGCGATTCCCGAAGGTTTTCTGCTTGAATCCGCTACGGAGCTTTGGAATTTTTTAGTTCTTTGGCGGGAAATCTTTAAAACAAATCCCGCTTCATGGTCTAATTTCGTGAAAACCTCCTCGGATTTAATCGAGCGATTTTTTAAACTACCTGAGAATCCTTCCATCCAGGAAAAAGAGACTTGGGAATTGTTTTTAAGCGCTCTCCAATCGCTTTCCTTGCTGGACCGCCTTTCCCGTCCCAAGGATTTTGTCGATGCCTTGGACGCTCTTGAAGAGAAGCTCAAGCGCTCATCGTTTGAGACTTCTTCCGGACGAAAGGGCGTTCGAGTCCTAGACGCGATGGCCTCTCGGGGGGAACCTTTCCGCGTTTTGTTTCTCTTGGGGCTTAATGAAGGAATCTTTCCGCGAGTGATAGCGGAAGACCCGATTTTAAGAGATCGGGCGCGCGCTTTTTTGCGTTATCCGGCTGGATACTGGGTGCGTCCGAAAAAGGAAGGATACGAAGAGGAGAAACTCTTGTTTTACCTGCTCGCATCTTCCGTTCAAGAGAAACTTTACTGCGTTTATTCCCGTTCCGACGCGGAAGGCCGCGAACAAGCGCCCTCTTTTTACCTTTATGAACTGGCGCGCGCCGCTAATAGGCCCTTAGGGGAAGCCGATATTTTAAGGACGCCAAGAAATGTAGAGGAAAAATTAAGGATGTTTAAGCCGCAGTATCTTTCTCCGGACGAAATCAGCCTGTACGCGTCTTTTCGAAATCAAAGCGCCGTTCCCTATCTTCAAGCTCTCAATCTTCCGCAGGCGGAGATTCTTGCGGTGGGGCTTAAGGCAGCTGTAGAATTAAACGACTATTCATCCGGCGGGGAAAGAGACGGGATGATAGAGACGCCTGATAATTTTCTTCAAAGATGGAAGCATAATGTTTCTTCAAGCAGTCTTGAGCTTTACGTGCAGTGCCCGTTTCGTTTTTTCGCCGCCCGGATTTTGAGACTCCCGGAAGAAGAGAAAAACACGAAAGATGAGATTTCGCCTAAAATCATCGGGTTAATCTATCATGACGTTCTTAAGCGCTTTTACTCATCCTTGCCCGCTTCGGTTCTTGAGGGAGAAAAGTCCTACGATGATTTTTTGGACTTGGCGATCGAGGGCTCTTTTTCCGATTATGATTCAAATCGGCTTGGGGTCTATCCTCTTTTGTGGCTGTCGGCCAAAAACAATATGCGGGCACGGCTGCGGAAATTAGTTGAATGGGATATCCGGCGGCTTCAAGAAAAAAAAATGCGCCCCTTTGAATTTGAAAAAGAATTTCGCGCCGATATGCCTGGGCCTTCCGATTATGGGCTTCGCGGCGTTTTTGATCGAATCGATGAGAGTTCGGACGGAAAAAGGCTTGAGCTTATCGACTATAAGACGAGTTGGCGAAAAGGCGAACCAAAAAAATTGGTGCAAGACGGAAGTTTCTTTCAACTTCCGTTTTATTTCGAGCTTCTTTCCAAGAATTACCCCGGGAAAGAAATCGAAGGCTCCTTTCTCTATGAAATCGAAGGAAAATCGGAGGACGGTATTGCCTCGACTTACCCCTATTCATTTTCCGATTGGCAAAAGCAGCGCGAAGGCTTTTTTGAAAACGTGTCGCGTCTTCTAAGTTCCATTGAGAGCGGGTATTTCCCGATTAATCCGGACGATCAGAGCGAATACGGGCATTGCCGGTATTGCCGATTTCAAAGACTTTGCCGAAAAAATTACTCTCCTTCGAGGTTTCGCGCTAAGGTTTTCCTGAAAAAAGCGTTAGCGGAGAAAAAATCTTGAAATTTTTCGATTATAAGGGAAAAAATCTCCATGCCGATAGAGTGGATATCGCATTCCTGGCTCGGAAATTTAAGACGCCGCTTTACGTCTATTCTCGTGCAAGGCTTATTCATCAGTATCGGAAACTTGCCCGCTTTTTTGAGCTTAGCCCGACTTTAATTTGTTATGCGCTTAAAGCCAACTCCAACGCTCTTCTTTGCCGGACTCTTCAAAAAGAGGGCGCGGGCGCGGAAGTCGTGTCGGGAGGCGAAATTCTTTTAGCTCTTCGCGCGGGTTTTGAGTCTTCTAAAATTTTATTTTCCGGGGTGGGAAAAACTCGGGAAGAAATCAGGCTTGGAATTGGCCGCGGGATTTTGTCTTTTAATGTTGAGTCTTTTGAAGAGTTGAAAACCATAGCCGAGGAAGCTTCCAAAATGCGGCGGACTGCCCCGGTGTCGGTTCGAATCAATTTCCCCATCGAGGCCAAAACCCACCCTCATACGGTGACCTCCGGACGCCTCTCTAAGTTCGGGGTCGGCGAGAATGAGGCGTTTAAAATGTATCAATGGGCCAAAAAACAACGTTCGCTTGAAATCGTCGGTCTTCATTCTCATGGAGGTTCTCAATTATTTTCGTCAAAGCCGTATGAGCAGGCCGCAAAACGGGCCGGAAATTTCCTCCGTCGTTTAAAAACTCAAAATATTTCCCTGTCCTTTGTTGACATGGGCGGCGGTTTCGGCGTGGGCGGTGAGGAGGAGAAAGATTTAAAACTTTCCCGAATCGCGCGCGCCTACGCCCGGGAATTTAAAGATTTTCCTTCCATGAAACTCATCATTGAGCCGGGGCGGTTTTTAGTCGCGGAAAGTGGAGCTCTTTTAACCCGTATCGTTTACGTGAAAGGCGAGAGGAAGCGCAAGTTTTTGATTGTGGACGCGGGAATGAATGATTTGTTAAGGCCGGCTCTTTATGGAGCGCATCATCCAGTGATCCCAGTCGTTAAAAAAAAGGGCCAATCCGGAATTTTCGATGTGGCGGGCCCTATTTGCGAATCCGCCGATATTTTTGTCCGTGGAGAGAGGTTTGTTTCTCCGCAAGTGGGAGATCTCCTGGCAATTTTAAATGCCGGGGCCTACGGATTTTCGATGAGCTCTCAATACAACTCTCGCCCCAGAGCAGCCGAGGTTTTAGTGGATGGAAAAATCTCGCGCCTCATTCGCCGCCGCGAGTCCTTTGAGGATTTAGTCCGAACTGAACCGGCCTAAAAGATGGTGCGCTCGCCGGGAATCGAACCTGGATACCAAGCTTCGCAGGCTTGGACACTATCCGTTGTGTTACGAGCGCGAAAAACGAAACGACTCTTTATTTTATCTATTTTAGCCCTTCAGGTTCCAACTCAAAGCGATTTTTTTGCGGCCTGAGCGGCTTTGGCGTGCTATGATTAATGGATGGGCGCTATGGATAAATGGGATTTGCTTACGGCGCGCTTGGCGGGGCTGGGCGTGTTGGCGGAGGATTTAGTCGAGAGTTTTTCACGCTCGGGCGGAAAGGGCGGGCAGAACGTCAATAAAGTCGAGACCTCCGTGACCTTGATTCACCGGCCCAGCGGAGTTTCGGTTCGCTGTCAGGAAGCGCGTTCCCAAGGACAAAACCGTTTTTTGGCGAGATTGAGGTTGGTTGAAAAACTGGAAAGTCTAAAGCGCGAGGAAAAAGCGCGCGAGAAAAGCGCGATAGAAAAAATCAGGCGCCAAAAACGCGCAAGGCCCAAGGCCTCAAAGGCGCGCGTCTTAAAAGACAAGCGCCACCGCGCGGTCGTCAAAAAATTTCGCGCGCAAGTGAAGGCGGAGGATTGACGTTGAGGCGCTCCCAACAAAGGAGCGCGACAATCGCCAGATCCAAGAAAAAGAAGCACGCCAGCGCCAAGGAATGCGTGTAGCTCATTTGGTAGGCTTCATAGGCCATGAAGACGCTAAAAAAAACCATCGCCCAAGGGTAGACCCATGCCCGTCCTCTCAATAAGTTAACGGCAAGAGCTACCTTCAAAACTCCATGAATCAGGAGGTAGGCGACCGCGAATAACTTGACGTCGCTGGTGAGATGCCCGACAAGCGAACGAAGATGGTTGGCCACGAAATCCTTTGGATCCTCGGTCAGTTCATGCTGGGTCAAGGCGATGACTATGTGGTTGAGCGCCCCGCGATTGAATATCGATAAGAGGACTCCTCCTACTATCTCAAGAACCCCGTCTACGGCCTTGAGCGCTAGGCTTACGCGGAAGAAGCGCCGGGGGAAATTCGATGTATTTCGGAGCTGCATATTTAAAGGCGTTCCTCAATGTAACATTTTTTAATGGCGGAGGTTTTTGAGAATGCTATAATTAATGATATGTTAGCTCTAGTGAGCCTTGAAGATTCGGTCGAGCGGGTTCGTCTTGGCATGGAAAACCGTTCCAAACGGCTTTCCGGCCGGGTTGGGGAGACCTTGGCTGGATATGTTGGACGCCCGGGAAAAATGTTGCGGGCGCGCTTTTGCCTGTTGCTGGCTAAAGCCTTGGGCGTCGATGAAAAAAAAGCGGAGGCGGCCTCTCGCGCGATGGAGTTTGTCCATAACGCTTCTCTTTTGCATGACGATTGCGTGGATAAAGCCGACACCCGCCGGGGACTCTCGACTCCGAATGCTCTTTTTGGAAATACGGTCGCTCTTCTTTTGGGCGATCTTGCCTTTTCCCAAGGTCTTGAAGAAGCCATTGACATTTCTCCACGAGCTCCGGAACATTTGGTGGCGACAGTTCGGGAAATGGCGGCCGGGGAGCTTCAGGAAGAATTTTTGAAGGGGAGCGCTGAGGTTTCGGTTGAGGCTTATTTAGGAATCGCCTCCCGGAAGACCGGAGCCCTGTTTGAGTGGTGCGGAAAGGTTCTCTCTGAGATAAGCCCCTTTCCACATGAGGCGGCCGATCCGCCGAGGCTCGCCTTGTCGGCGGGAATTTTGCTTCAGATCGTTGATGATATTCACGATTTTCTACTCACCGAAGAAGTCTCGGGCAAGCCGGCGGCCCAAGACTTGATGAACCGGCGCCTGACCTTGCCCTGCATTCTTGCCCTTCAAAACCCCAAGACCCGCGGAAACTTTTTGGATCTCTGGCGGCGCGGCGAAACCGACTCAAACGCGGTCAAACAGGCAATTTTCTTCGTTAAGGCGGAAGGATTTTTGGATGAGGCTAGAACCAAGGGACGAGAAATTGTTGATTCCATGAAAACCCTCTGCCAGGGCCTGCCTTTGAAAAACGAGGCCAAGGAATTGTCTTTCTTCATTGAAGTGATGGCGAAGAGGGAATTTTAATGTCCTATCAATCTCTTCTTAAAAAAGCCTGGAAATCGGGAGACTTTGCCGTATTGAAAGAAGACGCAAACTCTAAAGACGTAGTCAGCGTTCAAAGCCGAGAAAACGTGCGGCGCGAACTTGAGGAAATCATTGAAAGAGAAGCGGCGGACGCTTCGGCGTGCTTGGCCGCATCAAAGGGAGGAGTTATGAAATTAGCGCCATTTGTGAAATTTAGAGAAGAGAAATTTGGAGCGGTTCTGTTTGAGACGCGCTCCGAGAAGGTTTATACCTTAAGTCCGACAGGCGCGGCGGTTGTCCGCGAGATTATCAGTGGAGCCGATTCCTCGTCATTAGTTGGGAAGCTTAAGGAAAAATACGAAGACGCGGCGGGAAACATGGAAAAAGAAGCCGTCGGCTTTTTGACCGATCTTAAAGGCAAGGGCCTCATCGTCGAATAATGGCTTCTTTATCGGAAGTCAAAGAAAGGGAGGATTCCGTTTCTTCCGAGGATTTAGGCGCGCCTCTTTACGTCGCCTGGCAGATCACTAATGAGTGCAATCTCGCCTGCCTTCACTGCATCGAGGAATCCGGCCCGGGAAAAGCCTTTAAAGACGAACTGACGAAAGACGAGGCTTTTTCCGTCATTGATCAACTGATTGCCGGTCAGGTGCCTTATGTTTCTTTTTCCGGCGGAGAGCCGATGGTTCACCCGCATTTTTTCGAGATGGTCGAAAGGATCATCAAAGGCGGGGTGGGACTGAAAATAGAGACCAACGGCCATTATTTGACGCCTGAAAATTGCGAGCGCCTTAAGACTCTCGGGGTCAAGGCCGTTCAGGTTTCTTTAGACGGGGCGAACTCCGCGTCATTTAATAAGATGCGGATTCATGGGCGCTTTGAATCGGCGACGCGAGGAATTGAAAATCTTGCCGTAGCGGGAGTTCCTATTGAGATTAACTTCGTTCCTGCGAAATTCAATATCAAGGAAATTTCTGATGTCGTGGATTTGGCGTATAAACTTGGGGCTTACAGCTTCTATACCGGTAAAATCATGTATACCGGCAACGCCGTCAGGACTTGGGAAATAACCGCGCCTGACGAAGCCGATTATCCTGCGTTTTTCGACGCCTTGCGCGCCAAAGTCAAGGAATATGAAGGCCGGATGAGGGTTTATTTCCATGAGATGGGACTTTTGGAAGAATTGAAATACCGCCTTGAAAACCCGGCGGCCCTTTTTATCATTTTGCCTAACGGAAAAGTAAAGCTCATTAACGCGCTTCCCTTTGTCTGCGGGAATTTGCGAAATGAGTCCTTGGGTCGGGTCTGGAAGCATTTTCAAGAAGCTTGGAAAAATCCGAAGGTCTATGGGTTTGTTCAAGAACTGGAAAAAGATCCGACTGTAGTATCAAAGCTTCATAAGTGGGTGGAGGTTTGAGCGTGTCTGAAGTATTAGATAAGCGTTCCGGAGTTTTGGGCGCGCCTTTCCAAGTCTTTTCTCTGATTCGCTATCGGTTTTTCCTCTACGCGGGGCTTCTTCCCTACCTTTTGGGCTCGGCTTGGGCCTATGGAATGGAGAAAACTTTTTCGATTCATCTTTTCGCTCTGGGGTTGTTCGGGATTTTTCTTTCTGTCGTTGGAGTAGAGTCTTTTAACGAATACTTCGACGCCCGCATGGGAACTGATCGCGTTTTTAATCCTTCCGATGATGAATATATCCCAGGGTGGATGTTGTGGCTGGGAATTGCCGCCTTTACGGTCGCGGCTTCGGTGGGGATTTACCTGTCAAAATTTGGCGGACTCCCCGTCATCCTTTACACTTTGCTCGGGGGTCTAGCGGCCCTTTTTTACGTCGGCCCTCCGATTCGCTGGGTTTACCGAGGGATGGGGGAACTCATGATTGGTCTTTCTTATGGACCCTGGATGACTTTGGGGAGCTTGGCTCTTTATACGCATCATTTTTCTTGGGAGGCCTTGGCGGCGTCCTTGGTTCCCGGGCTTTTGATCATGTCTTTGGCCGTCGTCAACGCTATTCCGGATTTTTATCAAGATCGCTTGGTGGGAAAACGCAACCTCGTCGTGCGATTGGGAAGAAAAAACGGAGTTTTTTTGTATTTGGGGTTTTCTGCTTTGGGGCTGATGGTTGCGGTTGTGGGAGCGGTTTTGGGTGTTTTCCCCAAGGGCGCCTTTCTGGCGGCCTTGATCGGTCTTCCATTTTGGATACTTAGCGCCAAGACTGCTTTAAACGCATGGGATAGCCCGCGCCTGTTTATTCCCGCCATTAAAAATATCGTTTTATGTTATTTAGTTGCGACTTCGGTATTTACGCTGAGCTTGATTGTTAAATAAAAAGTGAAAATTTTCGAACTATCGGCTCCGAGTTTTGTCGCTTGGCAAATGACCCGGGATTGCAACCTGGCATGCCTTCATTGCTGCACCGATTCCGCGCCCCATAAGCCTTTTCCCAACGAATTAAATCGCGAGGAAGCCTTGTCGATTGCTTCCCAAATAATCCAAGCCCAGGTTCCCTATGTCTTGCTGGCCGGGGGAGAGCCCTTGACCGTTCCGCATTTTTTTGAAATTGCGGAGGCTTTAGGAAGGGGCAGGGTCTACTTGAAAGTCGAGACCAACGGACAAATTTTTGGAGAGAATGAGGCGGAGAGGCTCTCTCGTTTGCCTATTCGCTCCCTTCAAATTTCAATTGACGGCGCTTCCCAAGCCGTTTATTCGAAAATGCGTCCCGGAGGAGTCTTGGATAAAACCATTTTTGCCTGCCGCGCGGCGCAAAAATTCAATCTTCCTCTTGAAATTACTTTTGCGCCCACTCAAATTAATATTTCTGAGGCTTCTAATGTCATTGATTTGGCGGCGGATCTTGGGGCTTTTCGTTTCAACAGCGGCAGTTTGATGCGGATTGGGACTGCCGCCAAGCTTTGGGAAAGGCTGAATTTGTCTTCTGCGGAATATGAAAAGTTTTATAATTTACTTGAGAGAAAAGAAAAAGAACTTAAGGGAAAGATGGAAGTCGCATTTAGACCGTTTTCTATTGAGGAAGATTTAAAGTCAAAAAAAAGCGCTATGCCCGCCACTATTTTAATTTTGCCGGATGGGCGTGTTCGCGTTTCGGGCTTTTTACCCTACACCTGCGCTGATTTAAGAAAAGAAACTTTAATTCAAGCTTGGAAGGAATGCCAAAAGGCTTACCAAAATCCTAAGATATCTACAGGTTTTGATGAAATTCTTAAAGACGCTTCCGTCTTGGCGTTGGCAAACCAGTTGAGGTCTCTTGAAACATCCGATTTGCCGGTCATGGTCTGACCGAGCGTAAGGAGAAAGAATGAACGACCAAAAAAACGTGAACGAGGGGGCGAAAGCCTCAAAAAAACTCGTCTGGGAAACCCCCAAAATGGAAGAAGTTTCCGAGCGGGTGATGGCGCAGCCCTACATTCGGTTCACGTGACTCACGAGAGGGGGGCGCGGATCGTTGATTATAGCGCTCCCCTCTTTCTTGCTTGGCAGCTGACCAATCACTGCACTTCTTTTTGTCTCCATTGCTGCGAGGAGTCCGGCCCGGACAAGACTTGGAAAAAGGAACTCTCGAAAGAGGAAGCGCTGACCTTATCCCGCCAGATCGTTGAATTGGGAATTCCTTATGTCGCTTTCGGAGGAGGAGAGCCTCTTTTTGTCGAACACGTCTGGGACGTTTTTGAAATTTTAAGCCGCGGCGGGACACAAATTAAAATCGAGACCAATGGGCTGGCCATTGATTCAGCGGCGATTGAACGCTTAAAACATTTGGGAATTTCCTCCATTCAAATCAGCGTGGACGGCTCGACTTCGGAAATTCACGAGCAAGTCCGTCCCGGCGGTTCCTGGAAGAAAGCCGTGGATGCCCTAAAGGCCTTGGCACAGGCGGGGCTTGAACCGGAATTTGTTTTCGTGCCGAACCAATTGAACGTGGAAGATGCCGTTTCGGCTTATGATTTGGCCGCTCAATTGGGCGCGCGTCTTTTTGTCACCGGTCCCATGATGCGTCTAGGCAGAGCCGCGGCGGCGTGGGACCGCTTGTCGATTTCAGATGAGGTCTGGCAAAAAACGCTTCAAAAAATTAGAGCGCGCGCCGATTCTTTTGGAAATCCGGTTAAAATTTCGGCTTATCCTTGGGATATTCGCCGGGAAGCCGCAGTGAGACTTCAAAACCCGCAATCAATGGTTTTGGTCGTTCCCGACGGCAAGGTGAAACTTCTCAACGCCCTTCCTTTTTATGCGGCGGACCTAAAAAAAGAAAGACTCGATGTCGCTTGGAAAAAAACTATAGAGGCTTGGCGCTCGCCTATCGTTAAAAAATTTATAGAACGGATGCAGGAAAACCCCGAGCTTTTGCTCCATGCCAATGAATGCTGGGACCCTTGGGATGAGTCAAAGCAATCTGATCAAAGATGAGGCGGCTTTCACTTCCCTTTCTTATTTTTGTTTTCCTTTGCTCTCCGCTTCCTTCTTTTGCCGGTCTTAATTCCGACTTTTTAGGCGCTGTCTCCGGCGGGAATTTGTCGCGGGCGCGAGAGTTGATCTTAAAGGGCGCCGATATCAATGCCGTGGATAAAGCCGGAGACACGGCCTTGATGGAAATCGCTTCCAACGGTCATGCGGATATGCCGCAGCTTTGGAATGACGCCGAGTTTATTCAACCCGCTTTTCGTTTTCCAAAATTTGGAGAGATCAAAGCTTGGCGTCCTCCTTTTTTAATTCCTAATAATAAAGAAATGCGTATTGCGCGTTTTTTGACCCGCAGGGGAGCAAACCTTAACGCGAAGAATAGTTATGGCCGCACGGCCCTCATGTTGGCCGCAAAATATGGACAGGCGGGTTTGGTGAGGCTTTTTATCACGCATGGGGCCGATGTCAATATGGCGGATGAAAACGGCCGAACGGCTTTAGACTATGCCTATCAGACGGAGCATCAGCAGGTGGCGGCGCTCATCGAATATTACCGCCTTCATCCGCTTTCAGAGCGCGACCAGAAGGATGTGGAGCGGTTGTCTCGTCAGAATTTGTCGAGAGAAGAAATCGCGCGTATTGCCTCCCGTGTGGCTAAAGAGGCGCAAAACTCAACCCAAACAGGCATCGCGCGGCGCTTGGATATTCTGGCCAAGGAAATTGAAAGCCTCAAAAAGCGTTCGCATATTGCGAAAAAAATTAAAATGATTAAAAGCGATGTGGATGCGCCCCATTTTCAGGAACCCCTCCGGCAGGAAGATTTTGCCGTTGTGGTTGGGGTCGAGAAATATGCCGGAAGAGTCGCGCGTTCGGAATTTTCCCAAAGAGACGCTCTGACGGTTAAAAAATATATGCTCGCCTTGGGAGTGCCTTCGGGGCATATTCGTTTTCTTCTTAACGAAACGGCGACCAAAAGCGATTTATCGGCCTATCTGGAAGATTGGCTGCCTAAAAACGTTAAAAAAGATTCCCGCGTTTTTTTTTATTTTTCCGGACATGGCGCGCCTAATCCCGAGAGCGGAGAGGCCTACCTAGTTCCCTTTGACGGCGATCCGGAATTCTTGGGCAAGACCGCTTATTCCTTAAAAAAACTCTATGCGGATATTTTGAATATCCCCGCGCGCAGGGAAATTGTTGTTTTAGACTCTTGTTTCTCCGGAATGGGGGCGCGTTCGATTATTCGTCCTGGTCTTCGCCCTCTGATGACCCGCATTAAGCCCGGCTTTGTTCCCGGAAACGGTAAAATCGTTGTTTTAACCGCCGCTCGCGATGATCAAACTGCTGGTGTCATTAAACGCCAAGGCCACGGACTTTTAACCTATTATTTTTTACGTGGGCTCAACGGAAAGGCGCTTAATCGCCAAAAACGCGTGACCTTAAAGTCGCTTTACGATTATCTTGCGCCCGAGGTTCAAAGTCAGGCGGATTTAAAAAACCATTCGCAGAATCCCCAGCTTTTGCCGCGCACCGCTCTCGCAAAAATTTTTCCCGTTATCTTGCGCTAGGGCTTAGACTCTCCGTCCCTGCGTCCCTGCCCAATTGACAAAGACCCAAACTCCGCGCATAATGATTTCATGCGGAAATTACCCCAAATCCTGATGTTGTCGGCCTTTGCAGTGGGAATTCTAATTTTTTCTTCGTGGGCCCAGCAATTTCCGGGGTTAAATGGAGACGTTCCCGGATATCAGTCGGATAACACCGCAGTTGATTTCGCGAGACTTAAGAATAATTTTATCCACAATGTTGCCGTAAAATCCGTCTCCGGCGATCAATTCGATGTTTCCCAGCCATCCGTGCGCTCGCCGACCGTGCGTTCGGCTTTCCATGGAAATTCGGCGGGAGAATATATTGCGGGCGCCTCGACAACTTCTTCATCCGGACAAAATACCGGCGTTTCCTCGCCGCCGGCCCCAGGGTTGAACCCTTCATGTTCCATGTTGCAATGCGCTGAGTGGAACTCAAAAATTTGCGTGAGAAACGGCGTTATCCACTGCGAGGCTGTCTATGCCGCGCTGGCGGAAGAGGAACTTGAGCGCTCCTGTAAGCCGAAATGCCGCGTCCGATGTCAAAAAGAGGGATATTTTGCTTCCTCAAAAAAAACCTGTCAAAAAGATTGTTTGCGGCATTGTCTTCAAAACGACGACTCTTATCAAAAATCGGTGCGTCTTCAAGGGCAATGCGAAGCCAAGGTTCAAAAAAACGAAGAGCTTCAGCAGGAATGTTTTTATCAGGCGCGTTATGGCTGCAAGGAGGGAACGGATTCGTGCTCCTAAGAACCCTTGGGGGCGCTTCTTAAACGGAAAAGGTAGAGAGTGTTTGTGTCGTTAAATTGAGGGAAAGCCGTTTCCGCTATAAATTGCGGCGGAGCGGCATTGGGCAAGACGGGCGTTTTCCCGACTAGGGAATATCGCGTTTTAAGGAGTTCCTGGATTTTATTTCTAAAATAGATTCCCAATGTCGAGCCGATAACTTGAGAGCCCGCGATATCGCAATAGACGATCATGCTCGGAGGAGAATTCTTAAGCCGGGACAATTCTCTGATTATCTGGGCTTTATTCTTGGGAAACAAGGTCAAGGGGTAGGAGGTGATATAGGGGGTTGCGGATTCTCGTCCGCTATAGATGTAAATCTCAGGTTCCGAGCCGAAGATGTAAATTTTTTGCGTGGGGAGGGTCTGTTTCCTAATTTCTTCGGCAATGAGTTTCGATTCAAAAAGGGGATTGGGATAGAGAAGGGTTTTTGAAAGTTCAAGAGGAGATTCGTAAAAATAAGCGCGGCTTTGGATGATGACCGGATAAAGGCAAACCGCGAAAATTAAAACCGCCAGGGAACGCGCGGACAAGCGATATTTTTCACGGAGGCATTCAAGCCCTTGCGCCGCTAAAATCGCCAGCGGAGGATAGATGGTAAAAAAGTAATGGGGAAACAAAAAAAGTCCGGTCATGGCTCCCATAAAGCTCGTTCCCAGCCAAAGAGTCGCCAAAACTCCGAAGCGGTTGTCTTCGTTTATTTTTAAAACGCTTAAGGCATAAAGGCAAAGCGCCCAAATCGTCCAGTTTGGAAGCACCACTTTCATGCCGTACCAACCGCCCCACCAGATTAAAACGTGTTGGAGAATCGCGGGAAGTCCCAGTCTTGAAATAATTCCTATATATCGCCCGTTATTGAGAAAGGCCTGTTGGAGCAATGGGCGCAGGTCCGCGTGGGCAAAAAAATAAAGAATAAGGGCCGTGGGAAATAAAAAAACGCCCGCCCCGAAGAGAGTCGTTTGTTTGAGGGCTTTTGCGGGCGTAGTGTTTAAAATCAAGAGGGGGGCGAGGCTCAAGACGAACCAGAAAACGGTTTGCTTGGTCATGAGCGCCATTCCACAAAAAAGGCCCGCTATAAATGCCCAGAGAAGACGCTGCGGATTTTTCCAGAATTTTAAGAGCACCCAAATGGAGACGACATTAAACAAGATCAGAAACATTTCGCAGTTGGCCGAAAAGATATCCGCTAAAGGAGCCGAGCTTAAAACCGAGAAAATAGCCGGAGCGGATAGACGCGAAGCCGGACTCCAGGTTTCCGGAGTCAGAAGGAAAAGAAAGACCATGGTCAGGCACGAGAAGATAAAGCTGAGAATTCTAGGAGCGAGCGGGTTGCGGGAAAACCAATAGGCGAAGCGGTAGATAAAGAAAACAAGGGGCGGCTTTTGATCGTAAGCGTCCTGATAAGGCAAGGCGCCATGAGCCATGAGATTCGCTTCATAGGCGTATTCGCCTTCATCGCTGATGAGGGGAATTGAGATTTGGTTTTTCCGCAGCAAAAAGAGGGCTAGCGGCAGGATGAGTAGAAGAAAAAACGCGGAAATTCTTTTTGCGGTCAAGAGCGTGCTGGTTTGAAAACGCCGGTTTTACGGGCGGCGCGTATCGCAATAAATGCAATTAAAGAACCCAGCACGGCCCCGCCGATTACATCGAGCGGATAATGGACCCCGACGTAAACGCGGCTATAAGAGACAATGACGGCGGCGGAGTAAAAAAACGGGGTTAAAGACGGATAGGCGGCGCTTAGGACTGCGGCAGCGGCGAACATATTGGCCGCGTGATTGGAAGGAAAACTGAGTTTCCCGCCATAAGGCGCTCGCACGATAACGGGGATTCCTGACAAGGGGGGGCGGAGACGCCCGACTAAGGGTTTTATAATTCGGTGGGCGATGATATCGGTAATCCCGGCGACGATTCCCAGGACCAAAATAACCCGAAGGGCTTCGCCTCTTCTTTTCCAAATCCAAAAAAGGATGATGGCGGGTAAAAGGACAAAGCGAACTAGGGAAATTTTGTGAAAGTCCGTGATGGTGGGCATTACATAATCGAGCGGGCGGCAAATAAGAACGCCGTTGATAATGTGGAATAAATAACGATCGAGGGATACGAGTATTTCTTTCATGTTTTCTGTCCTGCGCTTGGGATTGAAACTTTAAACGCGCGCGCTGAAAGCAGCAAGCATTGGCGCGTAAAGATTCCTAGAACGGTAATGATGTGAGTGTCAACCTTGACGTCGTAAATTCCGGAAATAGCGGGGTGAGCCTTTAAAATGTTCTTGACCGCCTTATTGTATCCATTTTCGCCGTAAGCGCCCGAGATCTTGCTCGCGGTCAAAGCCAAGGTGATTGGTATGCTTAGGGCATAGGCGCAGCTTTGTCCCAGCACATTTCCCATGTCCGCGATATTTTTAGGCAATTCCCAACGCGTTGAGGGTTCAAAAGAAAGGGTTCCTTGAACATCATAGACGATGAAGTATCCGCTGGGACTGACAACGGACGGGTGAGAAGTGTAGGTGGCGGAAAAGGCGTTTACGGGAAAAAACGCGGCAATCAAAAATAGATTCGGCTTCACACGTGTCCGGATCTGCCGGTGACGATGGTGCAGGCCCTAGTCCATAACCCGAGCAAATACGAAGTGACTTTCAAATCCGATTTAACATCATAAAGAACGCCCTGGGGATTGGTTTTTAAAGCGCGTTGTGTTGCAATGGCGTATCCCGAATTTCCCCAACTAACCAGCCATAAAACGGAATAGGTACATCCCTCTCCAGAAACGACGGGGTCGGAAATGGCCGCTTTGACGTCAATGGGCGTCGCCGAGCGGTAAGAATCGGGGGCGTAGGTGTTTGTGTAGAGGCATCCCGAAAATCCCGTTGCCAATAAGGCGAGGGCGATGAAAGCCGCGGTATTTTTCAGAAAGGGCATTTTCATTGGTGGGAATCTCTTGACCTTGTTATTTTACCCTTTTAGCGCCCAAAGTCAAATGAAATGCGCGAAAATGTGATAGCTGATGGCGGAAACGGCGGCGGCGCAAGGGATGGTTAAAACCCAAGCCACGATGATCTCGTTGACGACTCCCCAGCGCACGGCGGAGAGCCTTTGGGTCGCGCCCACGCCCATGAGAGTTCCATTGACGAGATGGGTGGTCGAAATTGGAATGCCCGCCATTCCGCAAACAAACATCACCGTGCCTGCGCCTAGATCGGCGCAGAGGCCGCTTACGGGGCGAAGTTTGGTCACGCGTTGCCCAACTGTGTGGACGACTTTCCAGCCTCCGGCCAGAGTCCCAAGGGACATGATGGCGTAGCAGCTGAGAATCACCCATTTGGGAATATAAAATTGCGGGCCCAAGACTCCATTTGAGAACAAGAGAATAGCGATAACGCCCATGGTTTTTTGCGCGTCGTTAAGGCCATGGGCAAGGCTTAGGAAAGCGGATGAGGCCAGTTGTCCTACGCGCGCGAAAACATCCACTTGTCTAGGAGAACTCTTTCGAAAAGCCCAAGAGCTTAAGACCATTAGGACATAACCTAAAATAAGCCCAAAGAGGGGGGAAATAATCATGAAGGCGACCACCACGCCTATTCCCCAAGGCATCAAGCATCCCCAGCCCGCTTTCGCTACCGCCGCTCCGACAAGCCCCCCAATCAAGGAATGAGACGAGCTGACCGGAAGTCCAACGCGGAGGGTGAGATAATTCCAGAGGGATCCTCCAACGAGCGCGCCGAGGATGACGGCGTTATCCATGACTTTGGGAGAAATAAGCCCTTTGCCAACCGTGTTGGCGACATGGACGCCGAAGCCAAAAGCCGCAACCATGTGAAAGCAGGCGGCCCATAAAACCGCGTTTCTCGGAGAAAGAACCCGGGTTGAGACAACGGTCGCGATTTCATTGGCGGCGTCGTGCATGCCGTTTAAAAAATCGAAGAAAAGGGCGATGCAAACGATGCCGTAAACAAGAGCTAGATGGGGCATTAAGAAGACTTAACGAGAATTGACTCTAAAACGTTGGCCACGTCCTCACATTTATCAACGGCTGTTTCAATGCCCTCGTAAATCTCTTTCCACTTGATGACTTCAAGAGGCTCCGGGCGGCCGTTGAAAAGATGAACGAGCGCTTCTTCAAGGGCTTTGTCCCCCGCGTTTTCAAGGCGATTGATTTCAATGCAGTAGTCCAAGACGCGCCGTTGCTTTTCAGGACGCCGCAATTCGGCGACGGCCTTTTGGATGTTTTCGGTCGAATTCAGCAAAATCTCAGCGAGACTAAGAAGCGGAGCGTCCGAGCGGTCAATGCGGTATATTTTCATGCGAATCGAAACGGATTGGACCAAATCCACGATATCGTCGAGTTCTGACGCTAATTCGTGGATATCCTCGCGGTCAAAGGGAGTGATGAAGGTGCGGTTCAAACGATCATAGACTTCGTGGGTCGTGATATCGGCCTCATGTTCGATATCTTGAAGCTTCTGAAACGAGGGCGATTCAAGATTCCATTGGGCAATCAGATCCTTAAAGACGCGGGCGGCATGGACATTATGCTCTGCTTGAGCCTCGAAAAGGTCGAAAAATTTTTCTTCGCGGGGAATAAATCTAATCATGGAGAAAGGGTATCGGTTTCAAGGCGTAGGTGTCAATGACCTTAGCGCAACAAACAGGTAACAAGTATATGACATTTTGGAAATTATGTTCGCGGGTCATTGAGACGCGCACCAATCCGCTTTGCCTCCGCAGATCATCTGTCGACTTTTTGCCGTTCCCGCGTTCATGAGCCATGGGAATTTCGCCTTCCTCATATTAGCGCCTTTGAAATCGAAGCGGGGGAGATTATAGGCGCGCAAGTCGGCGTTGGCGAGATCGGCGCATTCGCCTTTTTCCATAAAAAACTCTTCAGGAATGTCATCGAGATCGATTGGGTTGCATCCCGGAGTTAGGTCGTCATCCACGCATTGAAGTCCGACAAGCGGTTCTAAAAGCAGATGGAAGCGGATATTGGGGTTTTCTTATCCCTCTTGGCACAGCCGTCTTCTAACGTCAGAATCCGCGTTTGAGCAAGGATTTTCGGTTGATTGCGGCGCGGCTTGGGGGGAGGGGAGGTGTGCCTTGATTGTTTGACTCATTTCTCGGAAGCTTTGTCCTAAGTCGGCAACGCCTGCGGCCTTAGCGGCGGAAACGCTGACGAGAAGAAAAGTCCCGCAGATTAACGTCTTCACGACCTTGTCGCTGATTTTTTTCATTTTTAAACCCCTCTGTTTTGATTTTTCCATCCTCTTTATGATAGCGTGCCTTTGGCGGTAAAGACCATAGTAGCGATGCAAATTCCGTATGACGTTTAAATGACGAAGAGCGCGGGCTTGTTTTTGGTAAAATGAACGCGCGGATAGTGTAGTCATAAGTCTTTTTAGAATTCGTCACCCCGACGAAAGTCGGGGTCCAGTTTCTCGACGGAAGTCTGGCCGCTTTCCAACGGATATGGAAGCGGCGCTTCCTCGCCGATGCTCGGTTGGATTCCGGCTTTCGCCGGAATGACGGCGAGATGGCTTTATGCACGCGCCTGCGTTCATCGCTCGCGAAGCGAGAGCGTGCGTGGGCATCTATGGGAATGGTTTTATGCACGCGCCCGTAGCTCAGTTGGTCAGAGCACCCCGCTCATAACGGGAGGGTCGCAGGTTCAAGTCCTGCCGGGCGCAAATTTTTATGACTGATTCGATTGCTTTCTCTAAAATAGAGTTGAAGTGGCGGGAAAAATGGGAAGCCGCCGGGATTTTTAAAGCTCCAAAGATTCCCCGGGCCGGAAAGAAATTTTATTGCCTCGATATGTTTCCCTATCCCTCCGGGGCTGGGCTGCACGTAGGGCACCCTGAAGGCTATATTGCCACCGACATCCTTTGTCGTTTCAAACGCCGTCTTGGATTTGACGTTTTGCACCCGATGGGTTGGGACGCTTTCGGGCTTCCGGCTGAAAATTTCGCGATTCAAACCGGTCGGCATCCGGAAGATATCACTAGAGAAAATATCGCCAATTTTAAGCGCCAAGTTAAGTCCTTGGGTTTCTCCTATGATTGGGACCGCGAGATTAACACCACCGATCCCGAATATTACAAATGCACGCAGTGGATTTTTTTGCAGCTTTTTAAAAAAGGCTTGGCCTATGAAAGCACGGCTCCGATCAACTGGTGTCCGTCTTGTAAAACCGGGTTGGCCAATGAAGAAGTTTTTAACGGCGTTTGCGAGCGCTGTCAAACCCAGGTTGAGAGAAAAAATATCCGACAGTGGGCGCTTAAAATTACCGCCTACGCCGAAAGGCTGGAGAAGGATTTGGAGACTCTCGATTGGCCCCACTCGACTCTGGCAATGCAGAAGCACTGGATTGGAAAATCCGAAGGGGCCGAGATTTATTTTAAGACCGAATCGGGCGAATCGCTTCCCATCTTTACCACACGGCCCGACACTCTTTACGGAGTTACGTACCTGGTTTTATCTCCGGAACACCCCTTGTCTCTCAATCTTGCTTCTGCGGACAAAGCCGCGGCGGTGTCGGCCTATATCAATGAGGCAAAAAACAAAGCGGAACTTGAGCGCTCCGATTTGCAGAAAGACAAAACCGGCGTTTTCACCGGGTCTTACGCCGTTCATCCCTTGACTGGAAAAACCATTCCGGTTTGGGTTGCCGATTACGTTCTTGGAACCTATGGAACAGGGGCTGTCATGGCCGTTCCAGCGCATGACGCCCGAGATTTTGCTTTCGCCAAAAAATTCGGCCTTCCTATTATTCCCGTAGTCAGGCCTTTATCCGGTCTTTTGGAAGAAGCCAAGGAATTCGCTTATGTAGAAGACGGCATTGCGGCCAATTCTCCGGTCATCGACGGGCTTCCCACTACGGAAGCAAAAGAAAAGATGACTCAGATTTTGGAAGAAAAAGAACTGGGAAAGCGGGCGGTCCAATACCGCTTGCGCGATTGGATTTTTTCAAGGCAGCGCTATTGGGGAGAACCCATTCCTATCATTCATTGCCCAAAATGCGGGACGCTTCCCGTGCCGGAAAAAGATTTGCCGGTTTTACTCCCAAAGGTGGATAATTACAAACCGACCGGCACGGGCGAATCTCCTCTCGCTTCTGTGACGGATTGGGTCAATGTCAATTGTCCGGAGTGTCAAAGTCCCGCCAAACGAGAAACCAATACCATGCCTCAATGGGCCGGATCGTGCTGGTATTACTTGCGTTTTATTGATCCGAAAAATCAAACTTTGGCGTGGGCGCCCGAGCTTGAAAAATCCTGGATGCCGGTTGACGTTTATGTGGGTGGAAGCGAGCATGCGGTGCTTCATCTTCTTTACGCCCGCTTCTGGCACAAAGTTCTTTTTGATCAAGGAGCCGTCTCAACGCTTGAGCCTTTCCAAAAGCTGCGCCATCAAGGGCTTATTCTCTCTTTCTCCTATCGCGATTCAAATGGCCTCTATCATTCTTATGACGAGGTTTCGTTTAATTCCGAGGGCGAGCCTATTCTCTCTCAAACGGCGGAAAAACTTGTCGGTCAGATCGAGAAAATGTCCAAGTCCAAGAAAAACGTCGTCAGCCCTGATTCCGTCATTGAGCGTTATGGGGCGGATGTTTTCAGAATTTATGAAATGTTCATGGGGCCTTTTGAGCAGTCTAAACCTTGGGATATGCGTTCCATTGAAGGCTCCTATCGCTTCTTAAGAAAAATCTGGACGATGGTCCATGAAGTTAAGTGGATGGATGGGGAAGGCTTGATTTCTCTAAGGAACCGAACGATTAAGAAAGTGACCGAAGACATCGAGGGATTCGGCTTCAATACGGGCGTTTCCACTTTGATGATCTATGCCAATGAAATTCACGCTGTGGATGAACCGGCCAAAATAGACATTGAAACCCTTTTATCCTTGATTAATCCGTTTGCCCCTCATCTCAGCGAGGAATTGTGGGAAGTTTTGGGACATCGTGATTTTTTGGCGCAGCGCCCTTGGCCATCTTGGGATGCCCGTTATCTGGAAGATGACCAGATTGAATACGTCATTCAACTCAACGGCAAAAATAAAGAAACTTTGACCGTTTCAAAAAATGCTTCCCAGGAATATTTAAAATCCACGGCCCTCTCTTTAGATAAAATAAAGATGATGACCCAGGGAAAAGAAATTGTCAAGACCATCGTCGTGCCTCATCGACTGGTCAATATCGTGGTTAGGGAGATAATCGCGTCATGAGAATAAAAAACGTCCCGTTGGTTCTTTCCGCCGCTTTTGCGTGCTTGTTGCCTGTGTTTTACGGATGCAGCGCCGCTTCTGTCGAAGGGGTTGACGTTCAGTATAACCCGGCGGAACAACTCTTGCCCCACAATGTTCAAAAAATCGCGCTTCACCCGGTGGTCAATAAGACCCAGCAGTTTGGGATATCGGACAAGCTCTCGATTGTCATTCGGGATCATTTTATTCGGAATGGAGATTATTTAATCGTTCCCGATAAAGAAGCGGAAGGAGTCGTTGAGACTTCGATTACCCGCTACATCAATACGCCGTTGACATTCAATCAAAATCTAACGCCCCAGACCTATCAGCTCCTCATGCTTTTGGATATACAGTTTGTCGATGTCAAAACCAACACTGTTTTGTGGGATCAGCCCAATATCCAGGAATCGGTCAACTATACGGATGCGGCGATTCCCGGCGGAATTACCGAGGAACAGGCGAGGGAAGAACTTTATCCGA
Source organism: bacterium (assembly GCA_021846045.1). GTDB lineage: Bacteria > Elusimicrobiota > Elusimicrobia > UBA1565 > UBA9628 > JAKAQV01. Next base: position 49,962 of record JAJZCM010000001.1, read on the forward strand.
AATTGGCCGATGATGTCGTAACGCGCGTCGTTCACGGTTTTGGAACGATCATGGGAGAGGCTTCTCGCGTGATTACCTCAACCGCTCCCTCGACTACGCCCGTGACTCAGCCGTCTTCAACGTTTACTCCGCCGGTTACCCCCTATTAACGAGAATTTTGATGGAGTTGACTCCGGCCCAACTGTCAAAGGATTGGAAGGATGGGTCTTACCATCCGGCTTATTATTTATGCGGAGAAGAGGCCTCTTCCAAAAAAGCGGCTCTTTCTTTCATTAAAAAAAACGCCGATTCTTTTAATGTAAGAGAATTCTCCAAAACAACGGCTTTGGCCAAGACTTCTGAAATTGTTTCCGAACTTTTAAGCCTTCCTGTGTTTTCTTCGCATAGATTCATCATCGTTGAAATTCCCGACTCGGGCGTCGTTTTTAAAAAGGCTTTAGCGGATTATCTCAAATCGCCTCTGGCCTCATCGGTTCTCATCCTCCATTCAGAAGAAGCCAAGCCGGACATGAGAGATTCGCTCATCCATGAAATTTCTCGCCAAGGCGCTGTTTGTGTTTTTGCCAAACTCAAGGAAAATGAGGCTATTTCCCAAGCAATCAAGCTCGTTAAGAAAAATGGCAAGGACATCTCGCGCGAGGCTTGCGAATTTCTGGTCCGCGAAGTCGGCACGGACTGGGGCCTTCTAACTCAGGAAATTGAAAAACTTTGCCTGTTTGCGGAGGAAACGGAGGTGTCCTTAAAAGAAGTTGCCCTATCCTTGGGATACCGAAAGGAAAGCGATCCATTTCTTTTGTCGCGTTTGATTGAAAAACGGGATAAAAAGATGGTTTTATCCCATCTCACCTTGTTTCTCAACGAAGGGAAAACCCAAGACCAAGCGTTTAGAGCTTTGTCTCAAATGAGCGCGGTCATCCTAAAACAGCTCAAGGCGAAGATGATGTTTGAAGCGGGGCAGGAAAAAGCGGTGATTGAAAAAAATTTGAGGCTTCACCCCTATTGGGACAAAGGTTTTTTTGATCAGCTCTCAAGGGTGGAGGAGCGCACGTTGAGGAACAATCTGAAATCATGCCTTGAGACGGAAATAAAGCTCAAATCTCAGTCTTGGCTTAATCCGGCGATGGAAATTGAGCTTCTAGCCGATGTGATTTGCGATCATTAGCGCCCGCGCGACTTTATGCCGCAGCGGCGGTTTTGGTCTCAGTTGCGGCTAAGGAACTGGTAACACGGCGAGCTAGATAAGATTTCTTTCTGGCCACGGCCTTCCAGTGAATGAAGCCTTTCCTGGCCGCTTTGTCTAGGAGACTTGCGGTCTTGGACAAAGACTCGGCAGCTTTCGTGTTGTCTTTATTTTGAGAGGATTCCAACGCTTCCTTGAGAGACAAACGAATCGCTTTTTTAGCGAGACGATTGCGGAGATTCCTTTTTTCCGCTTGACGAACGGCTTTGATTGCAGAGTGGTGGCGGCCGGTTTTTTTCTTTGGTTGAGCCATATATTAATTATTAAAGCAATTTATAAGCCCGTTCGTCAATATTGCGAAAGGGGAACTTTATGATCGTGGAATTCTCCAGGATGATAATCAGCCGGGTTGAAGAGACAATCTTTGGATTGGAGAATCCTGAGCGGATAAATATGCGCCTCTTTCGCGGCTATAATTTCGGAATCGGCGCCGCCAAAAAACAAGATGAAGTTTCCGCTGTCCAAGTATTGAACTCTAGAGGCGTTGGACTCGGTGAAAATAAACCGCTTGGGGTTAACGAGGAGCCGCCAGTCTTTTTTGAGGCCGCTTGAATCAATATCGGGCCGTGAAGTGATGATGGATATTTTAAAGCCGAAAACGCGGAAGATCCATGCGATGGCCATGGGGATGATTTTGGGACGCTCCAAATCATAGGAATGATTGACAATCGACCAGAAAGAGTAGGAATAAGGCGCGACTCCTTCATCTATCGCTTTGCGGTAGGCGGCGGTTGAGCAGACCAAGGTCGTATCATAGCCGAAACCCACTTCCAGTTTCGCGATGGTGGCGATGCTGAAAACGACTCCCCAAACCGCCAACAAAAAAACCATTTTTTTTGTCCTGGACCAATAGGTTTCCGCTTTTTCTTTTACTTTCTTATGAAGCGCCATTGAGGGTCTCCGTTGCGATGATTTCGCCCAGCGTCTTAGCCATTTTTTCGAGTGTGTTCGCTATCTCGGAAAACCTGAGCGCGATTTCCGAGTTCTTGAGGCCCCGCACGCTTTTTTCATCTTTAAATGCGTCCTTGCGGGCTTTTTTAAATATTTGAAAAATTTCAAGAGAGCGGTTTCCCGCCGCCGCGATTGATTCGGCGGAGGACTTTGCAGATAGGGATTTGAGGGATTCCGAAATAGCCTTGACGGCTTCCTTGGTTTTTTGAATCATCAAGATGGTTTCAGGCGTCGCAAGGAGGTCGAACTGCGCGGTCTCGATGACGGCTAGGGAAATTTCTTCCGCTAGGCGATGGGCCAAGGCGGATAATAAAAGGGGAATTCGATTTTCTTGGGGGTTCATGCCGTCTTGAACTTTTTTCCAGATTTTCATTTCGGAATTTTTTAGGATTTTGATTTTTTCGACAAAAACATCGTTGGGAGGTAACTGCTCAGGTTCGTCATTTCGGCGCAAGCCGGAATCCAGAAAATCGCTGCTCTGGACCCCGGCTTGCGCCGGGGTGACGCGAGTAGTTACGTTGGGAGATTTGAAAAATTCACCGGCTATTGAGGAAATGTCGGAAATAATTTCGATTTGCGAGTGAATGACCGCCGATCCTAAAAAACAGTTTTTGAGATTGTTCACAAGGGAAATTCTACTATTTTAAAAATGGTTTATTTAAATAGGTCAAGCAGCGCCGGTTTCTTAGGACGGTTGAGCGTTTTCGGTAGAAGTTTGGAATAGGCTCGTATTCCTGCGGCGAGGGCAAGACAGGCGGCTCCGTAAGAAAGCTCAAAGCCGGAATATCTCATCCATTGGGGAAGGGTGACAAATTGCCAAGGGCGGGCCGAGTAAAGGTTGGCTTCCGGCTCTCCCCAAAAAAGATCGTAGAAGGCCTTAAGAATAATCAATATTCCCCAGACCGAGAAAATCCAAGCCGCAAGGCGAGCCAAGGGCGCGATATAAACCTTCTCCGTTTCTGCCGAAGAAGAATCTTCGTCCGAAGGCACGTAAATCAGCGTTTCGAGTATTGGAAGCGCTTGCGGGCCTTGGGCTGACCGCTTTTTTTGCGCTCCACTTCTCGGGGGTCGCGGGTTAGAAAGCCCTCAGCGCGCATAATGCGGCGGTTTTTCTCTTCGAGTTTGACGAGAGCGCGCGCGATGGCGTGGCGGGCCGCTTCAGCTTGGCCGGTCAATCCGCCGCCGACGATTTTAAGGGTGAAGTCGTAATTCTTGGCGGCTTCAACCAACTTGAGGGGGGACAAAACAGAAAATTGTTTATGCTCGGTTCCGTGAAAATACTGCTCGACGGTTTTGGAATTGATCGTGACTTTTCCCGTGCCGTTGGGAATCATTCTCACCTGGGCGACGGCGGTTTTCCTTCTTCCGGTTGCAAGCACCTGTGTTGACATGGTATACCTTTTCTTCTGTTTAGTTAGCGGATTGTTTTAAGGCGTTTACCGCGCCCTTAAAAATTCTAAGACGAGTTATCTGCCGGTCGCTCAAGCGATTTTTAGGCAACATTCTTTTGACGGCCAAATAGACGACCTTGCGGGGATCTTTCTCCATCATGCGCTTAAGCGGGGTCATTTTCGCGCCCCGCGCATAGCCGGAGTGGCTGAAATAAGCTTTCGTCTCCATTTTATTCCCGCTCAACGCCACTTCCGCGGCGTTGGTGACGATGACAAAATCGCCGCAGTCAATGCTGGGAGCAAAAATCGTTTTATGCTTGCCGCGCAAAAGGCCCGCCGCTTGCGTCGCCAGACGCCCGAGTATTTTACCTTTGGCGTCCAAGGTGTGCCGCTTTCTAAGGTTTGAAGCCGCATTTGTGCTGATCATTGAAGTATTTTGCATGGTTTCCTTCCAAATTAATGTATGAACATATCATACACAATCCGCGCCGGGGCGTGCAAGGGGAAATTTTTTACCGAATTTTCACTTGACATTCATTCAAGCGGGGGTTATTATCCTAATAAGAGAAGTGGTGATATATGACCAAGGAAATGGGCATGAATATTTTTTTTGCGGGGAGCCTTTTGTCTCTGGGATATTCGAGAGGCTTCGCGCGAGATTCTTTCAAAATAGCGGGGGGAGGAAATTGTCCCAACGGGTCAATTGTGCAGAGAACAAATTCCGCATTAGCGCCTTATATTTGCGTTCCTAAATCTAAAGCCCTGCCGCCTGCCGCTTCCACGTCCAAACCCTTGACTATCGCCCAGAAGAGTCAAGCCTTGGCTTGCGTGGATAAAAAAGTCAAGGGAAAACATTTGAGTCAAAAGCGACAAAATGCGATTGTTAAAGCCTGCTTTGCTCAAGCCGCGAAAAATTTGAAGACCGGGGGAGCCGCGGGTTCAAATGGGGTTAAATCCGCCGCAACCGGTTACAAAAAAAATGGAAGTTCCATGCCGCAGTTAAAAAAAATAAATCCCATCGCGCAGCCGGTTCCGGGGCAAAATGGAACTCTCCTTCAGTCTTTCCGCGGTCCGACAGTTTTTCAAGGAACTCAGGACAAGCAGCCGCCGCCCAATCCCTAATTTTTTAGGAGATGTAGGAGACCTTCTCCGGTTTTTCGGATATCCCCCGCTCCGAGAGTCAAGACGACATCGCCGCTTTTAAGCGATTTGGACAGCTCTTGAGCGCCGGGATAGGGGGCGCAATGAACGCCGTTTCTTGCCACCGAATCAAGAATCAGGCGAGAACTGACCCCCGGGATGGGCTTTTCACCGGCGGGATAGATATCAGTGATGAAAACTTGGTCAGCATTCTTAAAGGCTGGGCCGAATTCTCCAGCCAAAAGTTTTGTTCGCGAGTAGCGGTGCGGCTGGAAGACGACGATGACGCGCTTGGCTTTCCAAAGATTTGAGACCGCCGCGAGGGTCGCTTTGATTTCGGTCGGATGATGTCCGTAGTCATCAACGAACTCAACTCCCCGGGCGCGTCCGATTGTGTCCAGGCGGCGCCCAACACCCTTAAATTCCGAAAGCCCCGCGGCCAAAAGTTTGAGATCAAAGCCGAGAAAGTGTCCCGCCGCGAGAGCGGCGAGGCTGTTGAGGACATTGTGCTTTCCAGGAACTGAGAGATGAATTTGGATCATCTTTTTCCCTTTAAAGACAGCGTCGAAGTTGGAACCGTCCTTGGCCAGATGAATATTGTTGGCTGTCCATTCGCTTGATTTCCCAAACCCGTAAGTGATGACCGGCTTTGAAAGCGAGTTGGATATTTCTTTAAGCAATGGGTTGTCCGCGCAGAGAATGGCCGCGCCGTAAAAGGGAAGGCGACTGAGGTGCTCGATAAAAGAAGCCTTGAGGGCTTCCATTGTTTTGTGAAAGTCGAGATGATCGTTGTCGATATTAGTGACAATCGCGACCAAGGGGGAGAGGCGGACAAAGGAACCGTCGGATTCATCCGCCTCGGCGACGAGATAATCGCTGGCGCCAAGGCGCGCGCCGGCATGGATGTTTTTAAGCCGTCCGCCAATAATCATGGTGGGATTAGCCTTGGCCGCGCTCAAAGCCATCGCCGTCATCGAGGTCGTGGTCGTTTTTCCATGCGAGCCCGCGATGGTGATCGTTTTTTTCATGCGCCCGATTTCGGAAAGCATCTCCGCTCTCGAAATGATGGGGATGCGCTTTTTTTCGGCTTCTAAAACCTCGGGGTTTCGGGGAGACACCGCCGAGCTAATGACAACGACTTGCGCGCCCGCGATATGAGAGGATTTGTGGCCGTAAAAGATTTTCGCGCTAAGGCTTTTGAGCCTGCGGGTGGTTTCGCTCTCTTTTATATCCGAGCCGGAAATCTGGTAACCGAGATTTAAAAGCACTTCGGCGATGCCGCTCATTCCGACGCCGCCGATGCCGACGAAATGGATGCGCTTAACGAATGCGCTCATGAAGTCCGTGGTCATTAGGGGCGTCCTTTGCGGGGCTGAACGGTCGGTTTTAAAAGCCACTTGAGCCCTTCTTTCGCCGTTTCGTTTTGGGGGTCGAGGGCAAGAGCTCTCTTAAGATATTTGACGGCGTCTTTTTCATTGCCCATGATGATGGAGGCAACCGCGCGCCCCAGCCAAGCGACATCATTGGCGGGGTCAAGGCGGCAGGCTCGTTCAAAGTCGTCTAAGGCTTCGGGCCCTTTGCCCAAGGTTGCGTATCCTAGCCCTTCCTCGGTCCACCAATCGGTTTGATCGGGATGGTGAACGGTTTGTCCGGGCCGCGGCAAAATTTCGGAAACCAAATCCATCCACCCTGTTCCCATGATCCAAAGCCCTAGGTCGTTGCCGACTGCGTGCGGCTGATAAGAAACGTTGAGCGGATTGTTTGTGGGCCGCGGGCCGCCGGTTGAGACGTGCTCCAGGTTTTTATAAGTCAAGTTCATCCCGAATCGCACGTTGGAATTGGGAGGCGCTTTATTGAGCGTCTGCCTTAAATTTTGAATGATTTGGGCGATTTCGGCTTTTCTTTCTTGGGCGGAGCCTGCATGGATGGGGTATTCACGCTGAACGGCTTGGGGGGAGGCTTGCGCGTTTCCCAATTTTTTCTCCAATTCCCGCTTAAGAGACGATTGGCTTTCATTATCGGCCAGTTTGAGTTTGGGCTTGGGCATGAAGACTACTTCGACTTGTAAAATCGCGCCTTGATTAAGCGGAATGCGATTAAGATTCTTTTTAAAGACGTTCAAGGGGTCGTTGGAGGGAGTTTTCGGCTGAGGTTTGGCCGTCGGACCGTGGTTTTTCGCCGGCTTTGCCGGTTTTTGTTTTTTTTGCGGGCTGTTTTTTGATTTTCCGCCCGAATAAGAAAGCGAAAGCCGCAGTCCTGGGCCGCCTTCTTTCGGCGTGAGGTCAAAAGCTTGAGCCATGACTAAACGCGCGTCTTTATATTTGTTTTCAAGCAGATACAGGTGCGAGAGCAAAAGGCGGGCGACGGAATCCCTTTCTTTTAAATCCACGGCATGGCTGAAATCATCCATGGCCTTGTTGTAGTGATGGTCTCGCACGGCCATCGACCCCATCTCCAGAAGCGCATCCTCGTAATCGGGAAAAAGTTCAAGGGCGGCGGCGAATTCATCGGTGGCTTCCGTGTAGCGCCCGAGCCGGCGATACAGCATTCCCAATTGATAGTGGTAAAGGGGATATTTGGGGTCAAGGCTCACCGCGTCCCGGAGGTGTTCCAGCGCATCCTGAATTTTTCCGAGAGTTTCCTCGACAGAACCCAGGTTCATCTGGATATCGGGCCTAGAGGGGTTGAGTTTAGCCGCGGTCTTAAATTCTTGGTAGGCGCCTTGGTTGTTGCCTTCCCAGGCCAATGAGATTCCAATCAACATATAGACCTGGGCGCTTTTGGGATCCAACTCAAGGCTTTTTTGGTATTCTTCAAGCGATTTTTGAACTTGACCAAGCCAATAGTAGGCGACTCCCAGCATCATGTGGGCCTTGGGGTCCTGCGGGTTATTCGCGACCGCGCGGCCGAATTCTTCCGCCGCGATGTCATAATGCCCGCGCTGTAAATATTCAGATCCCACATATTCGTTGCGGCCCGCTTGAGACGCCATGATCTGGTCCCAAATAGTGTCTGAACCGGCTTGACTCGCGCTGATATCGGCTTTGGCCGCGAGGGGGAACAGAAAGCCAAGGATGAGCGCCAAGGATAAAATGCGCGGAATAATTTTTTTGAGAGCGAGAGACCGGTGACTGATGGAATTTTTTTCTTCCGGCTTCATTTCCGCGAAGGTTTTTTTGAGAGAAGGAACAAAGAAAACGGGATCATATCCAAATCCCTGATTTCCCTTGGGCGCATCCGTAATGAAGCCCTCGATTCGGCCCTCGACCATCTCGATTTCGCCTTCAGGGCTTGAAAGGGCCATGACGGTGCGAAAGACGGCTTGCCGCTTTTCTGCGGGCGTTTGTGAAAGATTGTGGAGAAGTTTTTTGATGTTGTCTTGAAAAGAAGAGCGGTCTCTAGCGTAGCGAGCGGACAAAACCCCGGGAGCCCCTTGAAGGGCTTCAACCTCAAGGCCGGTATCATCGGCCAAGGCCCAAAGCTTCGTTTGCAAGGCCGCTTCCCGCGCTTTTTTTGCCGCATTGCCCTCAATTGTCGGCTGATCTTCGACAGTCTCGGGGAGAAACGGGAAATCCTTGAGAGAGAGAACTGAAAGTTCAGGCCCTAGCATTTCTGAAATTTCCCTTTCTTTATGCCGGTTTGTCGTTGCCAGTAAAATTCGCTTCATCGTGTTTGATAAGGCGTCGAGAAATTGTAACATTTCTAAGATGAAAAGGGGATTGGCGCTCTTGTTGATTTTGGGTTTTTTTGGATGCGCGGAATTGGGTTTTAAAGCGCCCCTTCAAGATTCCGCTCTCAGGGGCTCGATTATGTCCGCCTTGAGACGGCAAAAAGGCCTCGACCTATCCCATGTTGATGTGGATGTCGACGCGGGCTCTGTCGTCATCAGCGGAATGGTGGATTCCGTCCAGCAGGAAAAGCTGCTTGAGGACGTCGTCTACCATGTTCGCGGAGTTAAGGAGCCGGCGTTCAACCTTGCCGTCAAAGAATAGCTTAAAAAATATCCTTGCTTGGTATCTTCGCCACCGCAGGCCAATGCCGTGGCGGAAACATCCTTCTCCCTATCGAACCTGGGTTTCCGAAATCATGCTTCAGCAAACGACAGTGGCGTTTGTTATTCCATATTTTGAGCGCTTTATGAAAAAATTTCCCGACATCCGAGCCTTGGCGAGCGCGAAAGAAGAAGAGGTTTTAGCTTTGTGGGCGGGCCTGGGCTATTACTTACGCGCCAAAAACCTGCTTTTAACCGCGAAAAAAATAGTCGCCGAACATGGAGGGGCGTTTCCGGATGATTTTGACTCCGTCATTTCCTTGCCCGGGATTGGACGCTATACGGCGGGAGCGATTCTCTCAATCGCGTTTCAAAAGCCCTATCCGGTTTTAGATGGAAACGTATCCCGAGTCTTTTCCCGCCTAACGGCTCAAAACAAAACTCAAGGGCGCCTATGGGAGATGGCTGAGAAATTCTTGGATCGCGAGAGCCCCGGGGATTGGAATCAGGCCTTGATGGAATTGGGAGCGACGATATGCGCGCCTGAAAATCCTCATTGCGGGAGATGTCCGGCCGCTTTTTCGTGCAAGGCTTTCAAGGCAAAAACCCAGAATCTTTTTCCCGCGCCCAAGATTAAAAAACCATTCGTGAAATTAAACTGGAACTTTTTGTGGATTGAAAAAGGAGAAAAGGCTCTTCTGTGGAAGCGAGGCGAATCGGAAAAGCTTTTAAAAAATCATTGGGGGCTTCCGGAAGTCGGGCAAATTAACGCCGAAGTTGGCGCGCTGCTTAAATCCGGAATGCACACAATTACCCATCACCAGATTCGAGTTCGGGTTTACCAAGGGAGTTTAAACGAAAAAAATCCAGCGCCGGCAAAATGGGCGCCGAAGCGGGACTTGTCTCGGTTTTTAGTTTCTTCCCTTTGGAAAAAGTGCTTGCCGGAGGGGAATTAACTCGTTTTCAAAAACAAGGCGGCTAGCGGCGGAAGGGTTAAGTTGATTGAGTAGGGCTGGTTGTGAAACGCGATATTTTCCGCCCAGACGCCGCCCAAGTTTCCCATTCCGCTTCCGCCGTATTCGACGGAGTCGCTGTTTAAAATTTCTTTCCAGTATCCCTCTTGCGGGGCGCCGACGCGGTAATTAATCCTTGGGACCGGAGTCAGGTTTAAAACGACAATGATTGTCTCGCCATCTTTTGATTTTCTTTTCCAGCTTAAAACGCCAGCGTTGGAATCGGCGCAATCGATCCATTCAAAACCTTCCGGAGAACAATCGTTTTGATGGAGCGCGGGCTCTTCCCTGTAGATTTTATTGAGCATCTCAACCCAGAGTCTGATGCCCTCATGCTCTTTGTATTGAAGCAAGTGCCAGTCGAGGCTGTGGTCGTGAGTCCATTCGTTCCATTGCGCGATTTCCGCGCCCATAAATAGAAGTTTTTTTCCGGGTTGGGCGTAGAGGTCGGCGAAAAGAAGCCTTAAGTTGGCGAATTTTTGCCACAAATCTCCCGACATTTGGTTGATTAAAGAGCCTTTCCCATGGACGATTTCATCGTGCGACAAGGGCAAAACAAAGTTCTCGTGCCAGGCATAGAGCATACGGAAGGTGAGACTGTTGTGATGATATTTTCGGTGAATCGGGTCTTTTTGGAAGTAGCGGAGGCTGTCATGCATCCAGCCCATATCCCATTTGTAGCCAAAACCCAGCCCTCCGCAGGAGGTGGGGCGGGAAACCATCGGCCAAGCGGTGGACTCCTCAGCGAACATTTGAATTCCCGGGTGATCGAGATAGGCCGTTTCGTTGAGCGTCCTCAAAAAAGAAATAGCTTCGAGATTCTCGCAGCCGCCGTAGCGGTTGGGAATCCAGTCGCCGTTTTTTCGGGAATAGTCAAGATACAGCATTGAGGCGACGGCGTCGACCCGAAGACCATCGGCATGATAGGTGTCCAGCCAAAACATCGCGCTCGACAAAAGAAAACTTCGAACTTCGTGCCGGCTGTAATTAAAGACGTAGCTGCCCCAGTCGGGGTGAAACCCCTGCCTAGGGTCGGAATGCTCGTAGAGGTGCGTGCCGTCAAAAAGCCCGAGGCCGTGGCCGTCGGTGGCGAAATGGGAGGGGACCCAGTCCAAGATGACGCCGATTCCATGCTGGTGTAGAGAATCGATGAGAAACATGAAATCCTGCGGGGTTCCGTATCGGGAGGTGGGCGCGAAATAACCCAAGGTTTGATATCCCCAGGATCCGTAAAAAGGGTGTTCCATGACCGGTAAAATTTCGACATGGGTAAAATTCATCTTGCGCAAATATTCCGGCAAGATTTTCGCCATCTCGCGGTAGCTGAGAGACCTTTGGTTTTCTTCCGGCACTTTTCGCCAGGATCCCAAATGCAGTTCGTAAATCGCCTGTGGAGCCTCCAACGAATTTTTATGGGCGCGGGAATTAAGCCAATCCTGGTCGTTCCATTCATAGGACAAATCGCGGACTATAGAGGCGGATTTGGGAGCGACTTCAAAATGAAAACCGAAAGGGTCCGCTTTCTCCGCTTCAAAATTTAAGTCCCTGGAAACGATTCGATATTTATAGGCGGAACCATCTTTTGCCTCTGCGACGAAGCCTTCCCAAATTCCTGAATTTCCGCGTGGAAATAAAGGGTGGCTCGCGCGCCGCCAGGAGTTGAAGTCTCCCATCACGTAAACCGCGCTCGCGTTCGGCGCCCAAACGGAAAAAAAGACTCCGTCTTTTTTATCGGAGGGGTGCGCGCCGAGTTTCTGGTAAATGCGGCGGTGCGTGCCCTCGTTAAAGAGATGCAGGTCCTCGGCGGTCAAGAGGCTGTTGAACAAACCCAAATTGCTGTGCATGATTTCTCCCTGCTCGTGAAAGTAAAACCCATTCGCCCTATTTTACATAATAGCCCCTTTCTTTATAATCTTAAGGTCGAGACAATGCCGATCTTATGAGCTATTGGAAGCGGCATAGTGTCATGTGTGATATTTCTAAATGAGCGCGATGCGTGATTAGGCCTGTGAGAAAAATCGTAACTACTCACGTCACCCCGACGAAAGTCGGGGTCCAGTTTCATGAAACACCGGATTCCGGCTTTCGCCGGAATGACGAACCTGAGCGGTTGATTTCCGATGAGAGGCCTGAACTGCATTTCTAAGCCGTGAGATTACCTCTGAGTTAATATCTTCCAAATTCAGTTTCCAAGCCCAGTTTCCGGAGGTCGTTGCCGGAATGTTCATTCTCGCTTCCGATCCGAGGCTTAAAACGTCTTGCATCGGAATAATGGCTGTGTTGGCCGGCGAATCCAAAAGGGCTTGGATGAGCTTCCAATGATTCTCAGGATCAGATTTTGAGCTATCGGCGTAGACAAGCGCCCGCTTGACTTCTTCTTGAGGGCCGTTTTGGAGCCAGCCGTTGAGCGTGTCGTTGTCATGCGTTCCGGTGTAGGCGACGGAGTTCGGCGCATAATTTTTAGGCAAAAATTTTTCTTCGCCGCCAAAGGAAAATTGAAGAATGTTCATGCCGGGAAGATGAAACTCATCTCGCAATCGGTAGACGTCGTCGCCGGCAACGCCTAGATCTTCTGCGATGATTTGAAATTCCGGCATCTGGGGGAGAATCGAGGAAAAGAAATCCGATCCCGGACCCTGGACCCATTGGCCTTTGACGGCGGTTTTTTCTCCGGCCGGAATGCGCCAGTAGCGGCAAAAGCCGATAAAATGGTCCAGGCGCACAGCGCTAAAACGTTGAGCGGAAATTTTAAGGCGATTTTTCCACCATTCATAGCCGGATTCTTTTAGGATATCCCAACGATAAAGGGGGTTTCCCCAGAGCTGCCCGGTTTTTGAAAAATAATCAGGGGGAACTCCGGAAACTGCGATTGGAGAACCTTGTTTGTCCAAATCGAAAATATTTTGGTGCGCCCAGACGTCCACGCTGTCTTGGGAGACGAAGATTGGGATGTCTCCAATTAGAGATATTCCTTTTTCCTCGCAGGCGCTTCTGAAGCGTTTCCACTGCCGATCGAAGAGAAACTGCTCGAATTGATAGTAAAACGAGGTTTCGCCTAAAAAATGAAGAAGGTCTCTTTCCCAAAAGCGGAAATTGCGGGCGCGAATTTGTTCCGGCCACTCGGCCCAGGGCTTTTGCTTAAAACGCTCTTTAAGCGAGGAAAACCATGCGTAATCGTTGATCCAGAAGGATTCCCGGTCCAAAAACGAGTGAAATTCAGCCCAGCTTCCGGGGGGATTTTCTTTTTGAAAACGGGAAGAAGCCAGTCGTAAAACCTTTTCTTTTTCCATCAATGCTTGAGCTGAGCTCAAGCCTCTGAATGCGGGAATTTCCGCGCGGTTCAGAAATCCTTCTTCCGCCGCCAGATCAAGATTGATAAAAGAAGGGTTTCCGGCAAAAGCGGAGACGCTGCTGTAGGGAGAATTTCCAGTGCCCGTGGGATTAATTGGGAGCATTTGCCAGTATTTTTGCCCGGTCTCGGATAAAAAATCGATGAAACGGCGCGCCGTGGGGCCCAAATCCCCAGTTCCGACTTCCCCGGGCAAAGAACTGATAGGGAACAATACCCCGCAGAAACGATTAGTAAACAGGCTCAAATTTTCTTTTCTCATAATTTGCCCGGACGATAGAGACCAGATCGTTGGTATTATCGCCCTTATCATCGAAACGAGTCATCCCGATAATTCCATCGTACTCGGTTTCCCTGAGGGTCGCGATCATTTTTTTGCGGTCAAACCCCGCTTTCTGAAAGGCCGCGAGAGATATTTTGGCCGCTTCATAGGCATAGATATCGTAGGTGCGTGGGGTGGTTTTAAATAAGGAGCGATATTGAGAGATAAAGGGATCGGCGCCGGGAAGGAAATCAACGGGAACCCCACTGATGACAAAATAGGCTCCGTTGGAAGCGGGGCCGGCGAGCTTAAATAAAGTGTCTTCCTTGGATGCTCCGCCTGAAAAAAAGGTTATACCCAGACGGTTATCACGAAGAGATTTGAGAATGTTTGCCGCTTCCGGGTAAAACCCACCGAAGAAAAGGCCCTGCGGCTTTGAAGCCTCAAGCGCGCTTATGAGCCCTGAAAGATTGGGCGGGTTGGGGGGAAGAGCGACAAATCCTAGAATTTTTCCACCTTCTTTTTTAAAATCTGAACCAAAGGCTTCTGAAAATTCCATTCCGTAAGAGCTTTGATCGTCAACAATAAAAAACGAATGGATGCCGAGACGGGAATAAGCAAAATGAGCGGCGAATTTCGCCTGGGATAAATCAGTCGGCGGCATGCGGAAAATACTTTTTTTCCATTTCCAAGAGGGGCTTTTTTGCTGGGCGGTGAGAACGCTATTGGCGGCAGAGGGCGTGATCATGGGAATTAAGGATTCGGCGTAGACAGGAGCCGCGGCTAAGCAAGAATCCGAAGTAAAGTCTCCGATGACGGCAAAGACTTTTGGGTTTTCCGTTATTTGCCCAGCAGCCTTGACCGCTCCTTGGGGCGTTCCTTGATCGTCGTAAGCGCGGACAACGATATTCCAAGAATTTTCATCGGAATCATTGAACCCCGAAGCGGCTAATTTAACGGCGCGGACGATGCCGCCGCCTTCGGCGCCGATAGGACCGGACAGCGGAACGGCAACGGCCAAAATGGCATTGGGTTTGGGGTTTGAGCAAGCGAGGATAATCCCCGCGGCCAAAAGGAGCGGAAAAACTTTTCGCATTGGCCCTATTGTATCACTTGGCCGAAGCATAACGTCTTTCCTAGAGACGTTTCGGCACGCTCTCGCTTCGCGAGCAAGGAACGCAGGCGCGTGCCTAGAATCTTTCTCATAGATGCCCGCGCACGCTCTCGCTTCGCGAGCAAGGAACGCAGTGAAAAGCGGTTCGTTTTAGGCTTTAGTCATGAGGCTGGAGACCCTGGTGGCATCGGAGATTTTGACGGCGGAAGCGCCGGTTTAGAAGGAGCCGGATTATTTTTGTCGTTTGCGGAATTTTTTGTCGAGAGCTGAGTTTTCTTAGAAGAAGATTCTTTGTTTGTTAAATAATCTCGCCCAGCGGCGATTGCAGCTCCAATAACTGCTCCCGCAGCGCTTCCTATGGCCGCCCCCGGAAGACCGCCCGTCATGGCGCCAAGGATTCCACCCGCAACTCCGACAATCGCCGATCCTTTGAGCATGTCTTTGACGTAACTGGTCTTTTTAGGGAGGGAACTTTTGGGCTTTTCTTGTTTGGCCGCGTGGTTTTTTTGGATTGAAGGTTTCCGCATTTTGGAGTTACCCGCAGTTTTTTTAGAAGGAGTTTGGTTGGGCGTGACCGCTGCCGAAGGCCCGCTCTGCGATAGTGCAGAATCCGACTTATTCTGGGCGAGCTGATTGCCAATTGCGTTACCGTACGCCATTGTTTTTTGTTTGTTCAAACCGAACGTATCTTTCGGCGTTGGTTGTGGAGATGTGGTGGCGAGGATGCCTCCAGCGGCGATTGCAGCTCCAATAACTGCTCCCGCGGCGCTTCCTATGGCCGCCCCCGGAAGACCGCCCGTCATGGCGCCAAGGATTCCACCCGCAACTCCGACAATCGCCGCCCCTTTGAGCATGTCTTTGACGTAGCTGGTCTTTTTAGGGAGGGAACTTTTGGGCTTTTCTTGTTTGGCCGCGTGGTTTTTTGGGGCGGCTTTGTGATGAATTGAAGGTTTCCGCATTTTGGAGTTGCCCGCAGTTTTTTTAGAAGGAGTTTGGTTGGGCGTGACCACTGCCGAAGGCCCGCTCTGCGATAGTGCAGAATCCGACTTATTCTGGGCGAGCTGATTGCCAATTGCGTTACCGTACGCCATTGTTTTTTGTTTGTTCAAACCGAACGTATCTTTCGGCGTTGGTTGTGGAGATGTGGTGGCGAGGATGCCTTCTGAATTGGGAGAAGACGCAATCGGCGCGGGGGGCTGGAGAGGCTTGGACGGCCCGCCATTGCTTAGGGGGCCAGCTGCAAGCCCGATTCCGGCTCCAAGGACGGCGGCGGTGATGATCAATCCTGGGGCGGCTCCAAATCCCGTGACCATCAGTCCCGCGGCCAAACCCAAAAGAAGGCCGGTGGCTATGCGGGAAGTGGCGATATAGTGGCCGACTTTATTAATTCCACCCCAAAGTTTAGCGAAAAAACCGGGTTTTGATTTCTTGGGTTTGTCGGACGGCGCTTTAGGCGCCGGCGGTGCGGCCACTGGTTTATTAACGTCTTGAGTGAAAGGATTTTGGTTGGAGGTTTGAGATTTCCCACTGGAAGGCGGCGCTGATGGGGTTGTGGGGGTTCCTCCAGATGCGTTGGCTTGGCCTTGGGTTTGAGTGGCGAGATTTCCCATTCCTTTTGTTGGTGGGGGCGTCGGGGTTCCTTGAGCGGCGGTGGATTTGGCAGCTTGGCGGGCTGAACCCATTGCCGCCGACCCTGCGACTTTCTGGTTCAGGGCTTGTCTTCCTTCATTACCCATTCCTGAATTGGCTGGATTGGGAGTTGGTCTGGCAATGGAGTCATCCAATTTTTTTTTCTCAGCCGCCGTGGGTTTATATTGTGCAAGAGCCCAAAGAGGAGAACCGGGCGCGTATTCGGTTATAATGGGCCAGTGATTGGTTATATTGACATTCCTCAGAACCATTCCATGCTTACCAGTTCCTTGAAGAATCGCTTGAGCAAATTTGCGGCGCGCTTGATTGTCAGCGGCCTCTAGGGCCAATGACTTATCATCCACGCGGGAGACGGAACCGCAGGCATAATAAATGTCCCCTTTCGGATGGATCAAATGTTTCGGGGATTTTATGCATTCCTGCATTAAGTCATTCGGTGTTGGATTTGCCCAAGAGCTGACTGGAAACAGGCCTAGAGCTAAAATCGGAAAAACCGTGGAGATAATCGCGAGTTTCAGTTTCATTATTGGCGCCTCCCGCCTTCGCCTTATAAATGTAATCCCATCCCCGCGTCCTGTCAAGGGCCTTTTTAATTTTTTACTAATTTTTTACTTTTCAAGTGGGGCTGAGAATTTGTAACTTTACAACACATGGAACGATGGACAATTAAGGAAGACCCTAACGCCGCGGACCCGCAACGCCACTCCCTTCTCATCGCGGGAGATAAATCGGATTTGCAGAAAATTATTAAAAAATTCGGCAAACTGTGCGGACGTCCGACCACAATGGGCGCTTCCGGCGACTATAATCTGTGTCTGCCGCTTCATCATTTGACCGAGAAAATTCAGAAAGAACTTGGGGAGTTTTTAGATTTGATGACGCCGCAAAAGCCCGTTTCCAAGGCCGTGAAGGAATCAGAGCCTCAAGAACCTGCGGTTTCGGCCCTTGAATATCCAACACCTCAGGAATCGCCAAAAGAAGAGTCTTTGCCCACTCCAGGATTAGAGCTTGAAGTTTCTCCCGCGCCGCAACCGGAAGAGCCAAAGAAAGAAATTCCAGTTATTGAGACCGCGCCTTCGGCTTTGCCGCCCTTGGAGTCCTTGGCGACCCCGGCGGTGATTCCGGATCCTTTGAAGAATTTGGAAACTCTCAAAATCGGCTCCCATAATCGTTTCGCCCATGCGGCGGCAATTTCCGTCGCCGACGCCCCCGGGTCCATGTATAATCCACTTTTTATTTACGGGCCTCCGGGTTCGGGAAAAACACATTTGTCCCATGCCTTGGCCCAGGAAATATCAAAAAATCTGGGTGAAAATACCGTTTTATTGACTTCAGGCTGGAAACTGTCGGCGTCCACGGTTTCTGCCTCCAATGCGGCCCATTCCCTTTGGTGGGATAAAATGTCCGCGCATTTCAAAGTCATGATTATTGATGACCTTCACTTAATGGCTTTGACTGAGCAAAATCAGGGATTGATTGAGAAGATGATTTCCCAGTTTTTATCGGAAGGACGCCAACTGGTGGTCACCGCCGTTTATCCTCCCAAGGCATTGGAGTCTCTGGCCCAAAGGCTTAAGATTTCTTTTACGGCGGCGCAGGCTTCTTCCTTTGAAATGAAGCCCGCGCCGCCGTCTATCTCGATGGAGGAGTTCAATGACTTTATTCGAGGGAAAGATTTAAATGTGTCCGAAGAAGAATCAAAAATGCTGCTAGAGCGACTGTCCGCATTTCCTTTGGAGGCTCATTTGTGGGCTCGGCGGTTAGTTCGTTTTCTGGATTTGGGCGTTTCGTTGGGACAGAGTCCTAAAATCAAGGCATTATTGCCGGCGCTTTTTGATCTTGCATTGCCGGAAGAGGCGAAGGCGCTTCCGGATCCGTCCGACATGGCGAAGGTCAGCCATTTCCTTTTTCCAAAGGCCAAGGCGGAATCCTTGCCCATTACCTGGTTTTTCCCTAAAGGTTCGGATTCGATGGTCGCATGGGCGCAAATGATGTTTTTTCAATCCATGGCCGATATGGGAATTTCGCGTTCCTATCGAAACCTTCCGCCGCAGCCGTATGACCCCTCCCAGCCGCTGGGCCTTCCGTTTAAAATCGGGGAAATCTGCCGGAGATTGTCTCCGAGAGCCGTGGTCCTTTTGGGGCCGCCTCCACAAACTCCATTGGGAGAAAGAGAGACCGAATGGATTCATGCGACGCGGCATGTTTTAGGAGCTATGGGAGTTGCGTCTGCGCATATTCCCTTTCAAGGAACTAAAGTCTACGCTTATTTCTTGAGGGCTCATCTGGACATGATGCCATGAGCTTGGGAATTCTAAAAGATATCGCCTGGCTCGGCGCCGGATTTGTTTTAGGAGCGGGCGGGTCCTTGTTTTTGAGGGAAACTTTTTATAAAGACGAATTGGATTCCCAGGGTTTAAAAGAAGAATTAACGGAAACTCAAGTCCGCCTTGACGCGAAATCCCGAGAAATTAAAACCCTTCAAGATACCGTACGATCCGCCGCTTCTCCTACGGATTTGACGGCGGCGCTGGCGGGAATCGTTTCGATCGTGACTCGGCACATGGAAGTGGATTTGGTCGCCTTTTTACTCTTGGATGAAGCCTCCCAGGAATTGGTCACTCGGCCCGGGGCTTACGGCCTTGAGAAGGAGGAGCAGATTTACAAAATATCGCTGATGGATGAAAACGCTTCCTCGGTTCGGGTTTTTAAGACAGGGAAGCCTTTCGTCGCGGGAGACGCTCAAGCCGACCCCGGCGTCATCACGCATTACGCCAAATTATGGGATATTCGCTCTTTAATCGTCGTTCCGGTCAGCAAACAAGGGCATTCCTGGGGTGTGATGCGGGTTGGTAGCCGCAAGCCTTATGCGTTTACCCAAGAGCATGTGGATCTGATGGGAGCAATTGCCGAGGATGCGGCGATTATCATTGAGATGTCGGTTCTAAATCAGCAATTACTTTCGGATAGGGAACAATTAAGGGCCTTAAGCCGTATGAAAGATGAGTTCGTTTCAACCGTCAGCCATGAGTTTAAGACGCCGCTGACAACGCTGGCGGGTTTTTTGGGGCTCATGCTGGAAGGGGAAATCGGCCCCGTCAGCGAGGATCAAAGACGATTTATGGTGATGGCTAAAAACGCGGTAGAGAGGCTTTCGAACATGGTTTCTGATTTATTAGACATTTCCCGACTTGAATCGGACATGAAAATGGAGCTGAAGCGTTTTTCTCTAACCCCATCGCTCTCTTCTATTATTGAAGCTCACAACCTTGAAGCGACGGCGGCCAAAAAGGAAATTCATCTCGATTCTCCCAAGAATTTGCCGGAAGCCCTCGCCGACCCAAAATGGATTTCGGTCGTCGCTGAGAATTTGATATCGAATGCGCTGAAATTTACCAAACCGGGCGGACGCATCAGCGTTTCCGTTTTTAATAAAGGAGATTGCATCGAGACGATTATTGAAGATGACGGCATCGGCCTTCCACAAGAGGCGCTCTCCCATATCTTTGAAAAATTTTACCGGGCTTCAAACGCGCGGGAATTGAATATCTCGGGGACCGGCCTTGGCCTTGCGATATCAAAAAAAATTATCGATTTACACGGCGGACGTTTATGGCTTGAGTCTTCCTTGGGAAAAGGAACGAAAGCTCATTTCGTCATTTATTCTGTCAACCGTTATGGCGGCCCCGGCCAAAACAGAACGGAAACAATGCAGGAGGCTTAATATGTTAGCTCATGTCAGTTCTATGGGACTGCGCGGCATTGAAAGTTATCCCGTTTTGGTCGAACTTGATTTATCCAACGGACTTCCGGGGTATACAACGGTCGGCCTGCCCGATGACGCGGTTCGGGAGTCGCGGGATAGAGTCATTTCGGCGGTTAGAAACTGCGGCTTTAATCTTCCGCAAAAGAGAATTACCGTTAATTTGGCTCCGGGACAATCGCGAAAGGAAGGTAGCCATTTTGATTTGCCTATAGCCTTGGCCCTCTTGACGGCTTCAGGACAAATTGAGTCGGAGAGTTGGGAGGGAAAATACTGCTGCATCGGGGAATTGGCTTTAGATGGGACGATGCGTCCGGTTCGAGGCGCTCTATCGATGGCCATGAGGGCGCGGCAGGAAGGGTTTAAAGCCATGATTGTTCCCAAGGCAAACGCCGCGGAGGCGAGAGCGGTCGGTATTGACGTAATTCCGGGCGCCACCTTAAGGGAAATCGTGGATTTTCTCAGCGCCCCTGAATTATCCCAAAGAGATTTTGCTTTTTCAGACCCCTTTGAGGATGTCTTTCCCGCGCAAAAAGAGGAGAGAAGTCTGGAAGACATGGCGGATGTCAAGGGACAGGTTTTGGCAAAAAGAGCAGCGGAGATTGCGGCCGCCGGCTTTCACAACTTGATTGTGATGGGGCCTCCGGGAATTGGAAAGTCAATGCTGGCCCGCCGCCTGCCCGGAATTTTGCCACCCATGAGCCGGGGAGAAATTTTAGAGGTGACGCGCATTCATTCGGCAAGATCGAAAGAAGGTTCCGGCCTTGTCGCTCGGAGACCCTTTAGGGACCCGCATCACAGCGCCTCTTTGGTTTCCCTAGTGGGCGGCGGGCCGGGGGTTAAGCCTGGAGAAGTTTCCCTGGCGCATGGAGGAGTTCTCTTCCTAGATGAAGTCCTTGAATTCAACAGGACCGCCTTGGAATCTTTGCGTCAGCCTCTGTCGGATTTTAAAATTACGATCTCAAGGGCTAAGGACTGCGTGGAATATCCCGCGCGCTTCATTTTGGTCGCGGCGCTCAACCCTTGTCCCTGCGGGTTTAGGGGACATCCGACCAAACCTTGCATCTGCAGTCCCAAGGCCGTTTCAAGTTACCTTTCCCGAGTTTCAGGGCCTTTGCTTGACCGAATCGATCTTCAGGTTGAAATGTCTCCCCTTGACTTTTCCGATTGGGCCGCTCAAACTAACAGGATGCCTGAATCTTCCGCTGAAATTAGAAAGCGGGTCGTTTGCGCCCGCCAAAAGCAGCAAGAACGGTTGGGCAGAGAAGACTTCGCGGCAAACGCCTACTTAACGCAAGGCGAAATCAAACGGCATTGCGTTCTTTCCTCCAGCGCCCTGGACGCTTTGAGGCAAGCCGCTCAGAAATTTGACCTATCGGCTCGGGGTCTGGACCGTGTTCTCAAGGTTTCTCGCACGATTGCGGATTTGGAGGACTCTGATTCCATTGAGATAAGACACATAGCCGAGGCCATGAATTACCGGGCTTTGGATAAAGAGAGGAATTCCTTATGAAGATGCTTTTGTTTTTTTGTCTGTGGCCGTCTCAAATTCTTCATGCGCAAACCGTCTCCAGCGCTTCAATCGTTTCTAATTCGGTTGAGCAGTCCGTGATCGAAAGTTTATCGGTCTCGGAGCCGCCGGGACTGGCGGAACAATTCCCTTCGGCCAGAAGATTTAAAGCGCCTTTGAAATGGGCGGCGGACGGTTGGGTTTTAGAGAAAAAAGCGTCCGAAATAAAAGAGACCGATCAATTTCAGCTGATGAGTCCGCCCGGCGCTCGGGTGGACGCGCGTCTTAGAAAAGGGGTTCGGGTCTCCGTCAATGACCAATTAACCATTTACCGGGCGGCTTCTCGCCATGAAAAAGACTTAGACGTCCATGCGCGCTATTTGTTTAAAGTCGGAACGGCCAAGGTCGTCAAGATTCTCGGCCCTTCCCGCTGCCAAATCAAGATTGAAATTGCCAACGGCGCAGTTGAAGACGGGGATCTGATTAAAAAGGATTGGTGATGAATTCTTTAGACCCCGTCTCCGAGAGGGCTTTGAAGCTCAACTCGGCTTTTAATTTCCCTCCCGACGCCAGGAGAAAGATATTAAAGGAATTTGGAAATTCTTTGTGGGATAAACCGGCGGAGACTTGGTCCGAAGTCTCGGGACTGTCCTACGCATCGGCCGATAAACTCAAGCAAGAGGCGTTTTCTTTTGACGCCCCAAGAGAGTTCGAGCGCGTTCAGTCTCTCGGGGCGAGGGTTCTTTTTGACTGGGAAAAAAGTTATCCCGAAATTCTCAAAACTCTTCTTCACGCGCCTTTGGCGATTTATGTGATGGGCGAAATGTCTGAAACCAATTCCTTGGCCATCGTAGGAACGCGCACCCCTACTTCTTATGGACGGAGAATGGCCGCCCGGTTTTCGCGAGAGGGGGTTTCTTCGGGGCTGACGATCGTCAGCGGCTTGGCCAGGGGAATTGATACCGAAGCGCATCGGGCGGCGGTTGAGAATGCGGGAAAAACTTGGGCGGTTTTGGGCTCGGGATTCTTGAATTTATATCCTGCGGAGAACAAAAAATTATCCGATCAGATTGTAGAAAACGGGGGATGTTTGATCAGCGAATTTCCGCTTGAAACCAAGCCCTGGCCCGCTTGTTTCCCCATGCGAAACCGGATTATTTCCGGTCTTTCCTGGGGCGTGATGGTGGTGGAGGGAAAAGAAAAATCTGGTTCCTTGATTACCGCGCGAATCGCGGCGGAACAAGGGCGGGCGGTTTTTGCGGTTCCCGGCCCGATTGATTCTCCCCTGAGCGAGGCGCCCCATCTTTTGATTGCGCAAGGAGCTAAATTAGTTTCCCATTTTAACGATGTGTTGGAGGATCTGCCGCCCTCATGTTTTAAAGAAGAAATGAAGCCTTCCGAACAAGTTTTTTTCGCGCCTGAATTTCCACGGGCCCTTTCCTTGACTAAGCGTAAAATTCTACAATTCATCGGTTCTCAGGTCCTGGGACTAGAGGAGATCGGCGTTGGATGCGGCCTTGATTTTCCCAGCCTTTCCTCGGATTTGTTTGAACTTGAAATGGATGGATTGATTATCAGCGAACCAGGACAACGTTATGCCATTAAAAAAAGAAACTAAAAAAAAGAAAGTCAAAACAGACGGCGCAAAAAAAACAAAAAGCGGTCAAGAAACATCGCTTCTGATCGTTGAGTCGCCGGCCAAGGAACGGACCATTTCCCGCCTATTAAAAGGAAATATCATCGTCAAAAGCTCTTTCGGCCATGTGCGGGATTTGCCGGTAAGAAAAATGGGGGTTGACGTCCATAAGGGCTTTCAGCCGGAATACGTCGTTTTGCCGCGCGCCAAGAAAGTCATCTCGGAGCTTAAAAAACTGGCGGATAAGTCGACTTATGTTTATCTCGCGACCGACCATGACCGCGAAGGAGAATCCATCGCTTGGCATTTAAGCGACATTCTCCATTTGAATTCCCAAAAGGCTCGCCGGATCACCTTTCATGAAATCACTTTGCCGGCCATCAAGGAAGCTCTTGCCTCGCCTCGGGACATTGATCAGCATTTAGTGGGCGCTCAGCAGGCTAGAAGAATCATAGACCGCTTGGTCGGCTATGAACTTTCTCCCTTGCTGTGGGAGAAAATTAAAAAAGGCTTGTCCGCTGGACGGGTGCAATCGGTGGCGGTTCGGCTTTTGTCGGAAAGAGAGAAGGAGATTAAATCTTTCGTTTCGGAGTCGTTTTGGATCGTGCAGGTTCTCTTAAAAAAGGACGGTTTCCCGGCTTTTCTCGCTGATTTGACTTTGTGGAAGAGCGCAAAAGTCGAGCAAACGAAAACTTTTAATCTTTTTGCCGAGCCTTACCGAGTTCGCATGAGCTCTCTTAAAAGTGAGGCAGACGTCAAGGAAGTGGAAAAAGACGCCTCTTCCAACGCTTTTACGGTGATTGCGGCCGAGCGCAAGGAATCTCGCCGGCGTCCGGCTCCGCCTTTTTCAACGAGCGCTCTTCAACAAGCGGCTTCGACGAAACTGGGCTTTACGGCCGAGCGCACGATGCGGACCGCGCAATCTCTCTATGAGGGTATTGATTTGGGAAACGGAGAAACCGTCGGTCTGATTACTTATATGAGAACTGATTCGTTTTTCGTTTCCAAAATCGCGGCCAACGAAGCGTCCGCTTTCATTAAAGACCGTTTCGGCGCAGATTACGCTCCGGATTCACCGCCGGTTTACCAAACAAAAACCATGGCCGCTCAGGAAGCCCATGAAGCCATTCGTCCGACCAGCATCTTAAGAACTCCCGAGGAATTAAAAAGCCGCATTAATTCCGATCAGGCGAAACTCTACGACCTGATCTGGAAAAGATTTGTCTCAAGCCAAATGAGAGAAGCCGTTTACGATACGCTGGCCATCGATATTAAAGGGTCGGGTGAAGCCGTTTTTCACGCCTCGGGCCGGGCGCTTAAATTTGAAGGTTTTCTTAAAGTCTATTCGATAGACAAAGAGGACTCGGAAGAAAATGAGGAAAATGAAAATTCTCAAGACCGGCCTTTGCCGCCTCTGCAAGCGGGGGACGCTCTGCAGTTAACGCAATTTAAGCCTGAAATGAAGAAAACCGGGCCGCCTCCTTTTTATAACGAGGCGAGTTTGATTCGGACGATGGAAAAACATGGCATAGGGCGTCCCTCAACTTATGCGCCTACGATTAAGACCATCGTCGATCGCGGATATGTGCGCAGGCAGAAAGACCGCCAGCTTCTGGTCACCGAACTGGGGAACTTGGTCACCGATAAGCTCAAACAGCATTTTCCGGATGTCGTCAGCTTGGGATATACCGCCGAAGTCGAGGAGCGCCTGGATAGAATCGCGGAAGGCGTTGAGGAATGGAACGGGGTCATTGCGGATTTTTATAAGCCTTTCTCTGAATCCGTCAAAAAGGCCTCTTCGGAAATGACGGTGTCCCGTATTGAACCCAAACAAACCGATGAAATCTGTCCCTTGTGCGGCAGCCCGATGCTTTTGCGCGAAAGCCGCTTTGGGCAATATATTTCGTGCTCGCGTTTTCCCGAATGCAAGGGTAAAATAGCTCTAAACGCGGAAGGAAAAAAGCTTGAGCCGGAGAAGACCGATGAAATATGCGATGTTTGCGGAAAGCCCATGGTCATCCGAACCGGCAGGAAGGGCCGCTTTATGGCGTGTTCCGGTTACCCGGCCTGTAAGAATACATTCTCCTTGGACGCGGAGGGCAAAAAGGTCATGGATTCTCGGCCGCTTCTTACCAGCCGTCCTTGCGACAAATGTCAAAAGCCCATGTGGATTAGAAAAGGAAAACGCGGTTTTTTCCTAGCGTGTTCGGGCTTTCCTAAATGCCGGAATCTGAAACCTTTATCAAAAGAAGAAGGGCAGTCATTACGCAAGGAAGCGGAAGCGGATTTCGCCAAAAACCGAGGGTTCGGAAAGAAATAGTGAGGGAGCATATTGTCGATTTTTTATCCTATTTGAGGGGAACCCGCCGATATTCCGCCCATACCCTAAGAGCGTATGACTTCGACTTAAATGAGTTTGTCGCGGTTTCGCAATTGCAGTCTCTTGCCGGGATAGAACGGGGGCTTATTCGCGCTTATATCGCCGACCTTCAAAAGAAGAAAAATCTTTCACGCAATAGTCTCCTGAGGAAGATTTCCGCCGTGCGTTCGCTGACCCGGTTTTTACTCGAAAGAAACTTAATTTCCGATTCCCCTTTTGTCGGCCTCATTCTTCCTAAAAAAGAGAAGCTGCTTCCCAAATTTATGACGGAAGATGAAGTGTCGGCGCTCTTGGAAACATCCTCTTCCGGCGTGGGCCGATCTTTGTTAAGAGACCGCGCCCTTTTAGAAATTCTTTATTCCACGGGCGTTCGTCGCGCGGAATTGTCCTCTCTCAACATAGGAGACGTTGATTTTAACGGGGGCTTTCTTCGCGTGTTTGGGAAAGGATCGCGGGAACGGGTCGTTCCGGTGGGCAACCAAGCCTTAAGCGTTCTGCGCTCTTATCTTGATTCAAGGCCTTCAAGACATGGGGGAGATCCTTTGTTTTTCAACGCTAGAGGAAGCCGCCTTTCGGAACAGGGAATCGCTTTAATCATAAAAAAATGGAAAAACAACCTGCATTGGCCCAAAAGATTGACTCCGCATATGTTTCGGCATAGCTTCGCGACGCATCTTCTGAACGCAGGCTGCGATCTGCGTTCTTTACAGGAAATGTTGGGGCATAAAAATCTCTCCAATACCCAGATTTACACCCATGTTTCCCTGGAGCGCCTTAAAGAGGTTTACGGAAAGTCCCATCCTAGAGCGCGGTCTTCGCATGGAAGATAAAGTCGGAATCTTAGTTGAGGAGACGGGGTGTGATTCGGCGGAAGCCGAACTTGCTCTTCAAATGGCGGGTTATGAAGTTCCCAAGGCTTTGCGTGTCTTAGCCAGCCGTTTGCGCGACATTCTAGTCATTAAAATTAAGTTTAGAGATTTATTGGGCTCAAGATTCGGCTTGGCTTTGGCGGTCGCCAATATCAAGAGTGGAGAAGTTCTGCGTTCAAGAGCGGTCATCTCTTTTAACCCGGTCGTCTATATCAGAACCCTGGATGGCTATTGGTTTGAATTCGAGAAAGACCTTTATGCCAGGCGCTTGTGGGAAGGCAGTTTGCAAGCGGAGAGCCTTGATCTGGAAACGATATTATCCCAGTATTTAAGACAGATTCTTCTTCATAAACCTTTGGAAATAAACGACGCTCTCGCATCCCGATTGGAAACAGAGTTGGGAACAGCTTTTGGCCGGGCAATTAATTCTTCAAAAATCGAGGTGAAAGTCAAAGGAGAAATTTTGAGTCTTGGAGAATTTAACTCCTTAAGAATACCGACGGGCGAAAAAATTATTAGAAGGCGGGGCCCTCATCGCGACGGACAAGACCACACGGTCGTTAAAATCGGCGTGGAGGAAGATGCTTTGGGAATTCCCGCCTCTGAAATTAAAGCCGGTGACATGATTTCAGCTGAAATTTTAGACTCGCGGGATTTGGCGCATTATTTATGGAAAATATTCGGCGGCTATCAGGACGGAGTTCCGATTTCCGTCTTGGCCCCCGTTGAGGCGGTTGAAGTTGTCTCCACAAAAATATTCTTAAGAGCGCGGTTTTCTCTGGGCGTCTGCGGGGATGCCGCCATTCCATTGGAAAAAAGGATCAAAGCTGTTCGAGTTTTGCTTAAACATCCCGTTTCCTCTTCTTGGTGGAAACGAGTTTTAACCAAGGTGAAATAACATGTCCATTCTCGTGGTCGTTGGCGCGCAGTGGGGAGACGAAGGCAAGGGCAAGATTGTCCATTTTCTCGCTCGGAAGGCGGAATATGTCGCGCGCTATCAAGGGGGAAACAACGCCGGGCATACCGTGGTGGTGGGCAAAAAACGCTACGCTCTTCATTTAATCCCGTCCGGGATTTTGATGAAACAGACCAAAAATATCATCGGTTCCGGAGTCGTCATTAGTCCGCGCGCGTTTAGAGAAGAGGTCTTGGGGCTTGAGAAACGCGGCATTTCCTCACGGAAGAGGCTTTTCGTCAGTTTCGGCGCCCACGTTATTTTGCCGTATCATATTTTACTCGACGGCTTGAGAGAAGAAAGCGGGAGGGGAATTGGAACGACGAAAAGGGGAATAGGTCCTTGTTATGAGGATAAGGTCGCCCGCATCGGAATTCGCGTTTGCGATTATCTGGAACCGGAAACTTTTAAAAAATTGGTTGTTCAGAACCTGAAAATTCGTTCGGCGGAACTTGCGCGCCTGAGGCCGTTGGCTTCAATTGAAAAAGAAGTTTTTGCCGATTATGATTTATTGCGCCGTTTTATCGCTCCCTATGCGCAAGACACCTCTCTACTTCTGTCTGAGGCTATTGAAAGAGGAGAGAATGTTCTTTTAGAAAGCGCTCAAGGCGCGATGCTGGATTTGGATTTTGGCACCTATCCTTTCGTCACCTCTTCAAGCCCCATCGCGGGAGGGGCCGCAACCGGTTCCGGAATCGCTCCGGCCTCGGTTGAATTTGTTTTGGGCGTGACTAAGGCTTATACAACAAGGGTGGGTTTGGGGCCGTTTCCAAGCGAGATGGAAGTTAAAAGAGGCGATTATTTAAGAGAGAAAGGTCACGAGTATGGAACGACCACCGGGCGCCCCCGTAGAATTGGCGGTTTGGATTTGGTTCAACTCCGCCATGCGATTCGTGTTAGCGGAATCAATGCCCTAGCGGTCACCAAGCTCGATACGCTGTCTGGAACAGGCCCCATCGAGGTTTGCCGCGCTTACCGCTGGAAGGGTAAAACCCTAACTCATTTTCCCTGGTCACGGAAGGCTCAGGGGGAGGCAAAACCCATACTGATTCGTTTGCCGGGATTTAACGGAAATCTTGCTTCGGCGCGTCTGTTTTCCGATCTGCCGAAAGCCGCTCAAGACTATATCTTGTGGATTGAGAAAAATCTAGGGATTCCAATCCCCATCGTTTCCGTGGGGCCCGATTTAAAACAAACCATCGTCCGAGACGCTTCGTTGAGCTCTCTGGCCGACTTTGTTAAGCCCTGATTTCATGCTTGAGACTCGTCTTTCCATCATCATTCCCGTTTATAATGAAGCAGAAACCCTGCCCGCGATTTTTGCGAAATTGAGGGGGGTTCGCTATGGGGTTAAGACGGAATTTATTTTCGTCGATGATTGTTCAAAAGACAATTCCCAAGCGATTATTAAAGAGTTCTCTATTAAATTTCCTGACGTTATCCTCCATTTCCAGGACAAAAATCTCGGGAAAGGTGCGGCCATTCGCCGCGGGATTTCTCTGGCCGCAGGCTCTTTGATCATTATTCAAGACGCCGATTTGGAATATGACCCCTGTGATATTCCGTCTTTGATGAAGCCGATTCTTGAAGATGAGGCCGATGTGGTCTATGGCTCGCGGTTTAAAAATTCAGGCCCCCAGGTTCACCGCGCCTGGCATCGCTTGGCCAATCGATTTTTGACGGTTTTTTCCAATCTCTCTTCCGGGCTTTATTTGTCCGATATGGAGACCTGCTATAAAATGTTTAGGGCCGACGTCATCAAAAATATCGTTCTTGATTCAGACCGTTTTGGTTTTGAACCTGAAATTACGGCCAAAATCGCGCAAATCAATCTTCGGGTTTCAGAAGTTCCCATCCGCTATTATCCGCGCTCTTATCAGGAAGGGAAAAAAATAGGCTGGAAAGACGGGTTTGCCGCCTTAGGGCATATCGTCAAATATAATTTTTTATCAAGAAAAACGGATTTTCTTCTGCCCTCCTTGCCCGCGCGGTATCTTCATCGGAAGGAAAAGTAATTCATGAGAACCTGGCCTAAAGACAAAGTTGCCTTGGGCCTTGTGGTAACAGCCGTTTTGTTGGAGTTAGTTTTTGGGCTTACAGGACTGACTTGGGGATTGCCGAACGAGTCCCGTTTTGTCATCTTCCCTCCGGCCATGCTTTCCGATTCCAAAATGCCGGAAAATCTTGAGGTGAGCTGGAAGAAAATTTATCAAGGGGTCAAGCAATCACGACGAGAAGATAGCGATGAGTTAATGCCGAGTATTAAAGGACTTGCGGAATTTAAGCCGTTCTCTTTAGGGCCGTTCGCGATGGACCCTCATTACTACATCAATACCGCGATGAGAATCTTTAAGTTAAAAGCTCAAAAATCTTAATGCCTTTCCGTTTAGGCTCCGTGACAGAATAATGCGAGCCCTGAGAGTATCGTGGGAAGGGCTATCGGCAAATTTGCGACCAATCGGGGTTTGCTTGGGCAAACTTGGCGATCTCCGATAGAATGTTCTGAATCTTGACTTGAGGCTTCCAATTCCAGGCCTTTTGGGCGCGAGAAGAGTCCAAGACCATCCATGGAATATCAAAAGGGCGGTTTCGAGGATCGGCCTTGACCGTGTTCTCTCCCAAGCGTTCTCCGCACCAAGAAGATAATTGCGCGAGCGACATGCTGTTTTCCAAACCGCCGGAAACGTTGAGGATTTTGAGAGCCGAATTTTTTGGAGATCGAATTTGCTTTTCCAAAAGAGAGGCCAAATCGCGAGGATGCAGGCAATCGCGGACTTGATAGCCCTTTCCGTTAAATCCGATATAGCGGAGCGGGCGTTTTTCCCGCCAAGCATGAATCCAATAGCTGAAAATTCCTTGTTCTGCGCGGCCGAACTGCCCAGCCCCGGACAAAACGCCGCAGCGATTGATGAAAACGGGGAAATTAAAAATCTCTCCATACTCCAAGGCAAGGGCCTCGGACACGAGTTTGCTTGTCCCGTAAAGAGACAAGGGGGGGCGCGTGGAAAAATCCTCGTTGACGCCTTTCAGGCTCAAGCCCTGGGGCCAGGAAGAGGATTTTTTAGGGTAAAAGGCCTCATTTTTGGCCTTGACTGTCAAACTCTCAAGCGATTTAATCGAATAGACGCGGCTGGTGCTGAGCAAAATAAATCCCGCCTTTTGGACTTTGCAGAATTCAAGCATGTTGAGCGTTCCCATCAAATTGTGTTCGATTGTCTGTCGGCTGGATGTTTGGCCGTCAATTCCAGCTAGGACGCTGGGATTTGCGGCCGCGTCTATGATCCAGTCCACCGCGGGTAAGGTCTCAAAATCACTGGGAATTCGAATGTCGCCGTGAAAAAGTGGAACACCCCACTGTTTGAGAAATCTGCGGTTGAGTTCGCTTCCCGGACGGATGAGATTGTCAAAACCGAGGATTTCGTGATTAAGCCCTTCTTCTTTCCAGACTTTAATGATGGAACTTCCGACAAACCCGCAGGCGCCGGTGATTAGAATTTTCATGCTGGAATTTTTTTCAGCCTGTTGCGCCAGGAATCGGCGATCTCGCGAAAGATATCGTCAAGAGATTTTGCAATGTCCCAGTTGGGATAATGCGTCTTCATTTTTCTTAAATCGCTGTAATAGCAGATGTGGTCGCCGATACGGTTTTCATCGAGGTAGACGTATTTCTGTTTTTTTCCGCTCAAGGCCGAGACCTTTTCGAAGGCTTCAAGAATGGAGCAGGCGTTGTTTTTTCCGCCGCCGAGATTATAAACTTCTCCGCATCTGGGGGATTTTGCGAACTCATGGATAAAGGCCGCGACGTCTTCCGAATGGATATTGTCTCGAACCTGCTTTCCTTTATACCCATAAACCTTGTATTCTCTTTCCTCAAGATTGCACTTGATGAGATAGCTTAAAAAACCATGCAGTTCGACGCCCGAATGGTTGGGGCCCGTTAAGCATCCGCCTCTAAGGGCGCAGGTCGGCATGTTGAAATATCGCCCATATTCTTGGACCATGACGTCCCCGGCTACTTTTGAGGCCCCGAAGATGGAATGCTTCGATTGGTCAATGGAAAACGTTTCCGGAATTCCGTTTTGATATATCGGATCATCATAATCCCAGCGCGTTTTCAATTCCTTCATTTTGATGGCGTTGGGGAGATCACCGTAAACTTTATTGGTCGACATGTGGATGAAGGGAGACTCGCGGCAGAAACGCCTGGCGGCTTCAAGCAAATTGAGCGTTCCGACCGCATTGGTGTCGAAATCATCAAAAGGAATTGCGGCGGCGCGGTCATGGGAGGGTTGGGCGGCGGTATGGACGATGATGTCGGGCTTAATTTCCGATAAAAGCTTTAAGACGTTTGCCCGATCGCGGATATCAAGTTCGTGGTGGGTGAAGTCCGAGAGAGTTCCTTCAAGCCTTTTTTGATTCCAACGCGTGTCGCCCGAATGTCCAAAAAAAACCGCGCGTTGGTTGTTGTCCAAGCCTTCGACCTTGAAACCGCGCTTCCCAAAATAAATGCAAACCTCGGAGCCGATTAAACCTGAGGAGCCGGTCACGAAGACCTTCTTTTTTTTCATTACGATATCTAACGATATTTACCCGCCTTTTTGCTAGGATTTCTTGATGCCGACCATGGTTAAAGATAAGATTGCCTCGCTTAAGAAATCTCTTGAGCTTCAGTCCTTTCTTCATAAATCCATGATTTGGTGGCTTCCGCTTCTCTATTTTTTAATTTCTTCTCTTTTCTATTTACGGACATACGATTCCGCTCAGGTCAAGATTACCATCATGCAAATGGGGGGATTGGCGCTTTTGACCCTGTGGGTCAGCCGCTTGATTGAATCGGGCGGCGCCGCGCTCAGCCGGGAAGACCTGGTTTGTCTGTCTCCGTTTTTGGCGTATCTTTTGGTCGGAATTCTTTCCTTCATCCATGCGCCTTACCGAATGGCGAGCGTGGACTTTTTCATCCGGCATTTTTTCTTTATGTCGGTGGCTCTTATCGTTATCTATGAATTCGACGCCGAAGCGTCAGAGCGTTTGACAAAAATACTCATTTGGACGGCCTGGGTGGCGGTCGGATACGGGTTTCTCCAGGTCATTGATACCCATTTCTTTCCTCCCGGAGTGGGGCACGGCATCGATCCTTTCATCTGGCGCATGGCCTTTGGCGATCGAGTGTTCTCAACTTACGGTAATCCCAACTTTTTCGCGGACTTTTTAGTCATCATCTTCCCCATCTTGTTGTTGCGCTATCTCAAAGGGCGCCGGATGTCCTTGATTCCCTTGATGTTGATGCTCTTGGTTGATCTCTATTTTACGGGGACCAAGGGGGCTTGGGTGGGTTTTGGAATCGTGATTGTCGTTTTTTGCGTGATCGCCTTCATCTATTTTAAGGAAATTATTCAGCCGTATCGAAAGTATTTGATTGGGGCGGCAATTGCGGTCTTGCTACCGTTCTCATATATATTCATGAAGGATTTCACGACGCGCCTGGCTTCGGTTAATTTCCGCTTGTTTACCTGGGAAGCCACTTGGGAAATGATCATGACCCAGCCCTTTATCGGGACCGGCGTGGGGAGTTTTCCTCCGGTTTATCCTGCTTTTAGGCGCCCGCCGATTTTTCATATCGAGGCCAAGCATAATACGGAAACCGATCACGCGGAAGACGAGTATTTGGAAGAGTTGTTCGACAATGGAATTCTGGGCTTTGGCGTATTTTTGTGGTTGATCATCAGCACCTTGGTCGTCGGTTTTAAGTCTCTAGGGCAGATGCTGGATGTTTCCCACTCATCAAAAGATAAAAAAATTCCGCCGAGGGTCTTTGACCTTTTGGGCTACATGATCGCGTTTATCGGCATGTTGTGTCATAATTTTTTCGACGTGAGTCTCCGTTTTGTCTCTTCGGGGGTTTATTTGGGCCTTTTGCCTGGGATGATCGTAAATCTCTCCCGAGGAAAGGGCCTTTATGAATCGCATACTCTTCAGGAAAAAAATGTCAAACCGGGCGAAGCGGCTCCGGAGTCGTTTTGGAAAACCCTGTCTGAGTTCTTAATCTGGCCGGTTCGTTTGGCTGCCTGGGGCGGGCTTTTCTATATCGCCTTCTTGATTCTGACTCAATTTAACGCCTTGCAGGGCCCTATTGATCGCCTAACGATGGGAGGGGAAATTCTTCAGTGGTGGCTTTCTTGGGGAACCTTATTGGCTTGCGTTCTTGGATTGGGATTTGTTTTTTTTCGACTGATCCTTCTGTCGGAGAATCCCTTTGTCGGGGCGCTCATCTTGTCGGCCCTGCCGATTCTTTATACTTTTTGGGGTTATTTTAAAGCCGATATCCATCACAATATCGCCATCTATTTTTCAAAGGAACATGATTGGGATAAGGCCTTGTCCGAATATCAAACGGTGCATCGCCTCGATCCTAATTTTGCGATGGCGCTCTACTTCATGGGGAATGTCTTCAACGACCGGTTTAATATGCAAAAAACTTATAATCCTTCCTGGGGAGACAAGAACAACGTTTCGCGGGATGATTATGAGCGCGCCTTGGACGCCTATAATGAAGTTCGCAAGCTTTCCCCCAATTACGTTCAGATGCATTATCAGGTGGGCGTCCTTCATCTTAAGCGCGCCCAGTGGGCGATAGACCACGGTCATCCCGAAGACGCGTTGACGTATTTTAACCGCGCGCTGACCCGCTTTAAGCTTTATAAGACCATTGATCCCGTCTTTGGGCCCAATTTCCTGAGAATAGGCCAGGTCTATATGATGGAGCATCGCTATGCGGACGCGGTCAAGGCCTACCAAGAATATATTTTGGCGGATAAATGCGCGGTTGATCCTTCCTTGATCGTCAAGCCTTTCCTTAGAAAAACCATTCTCAGTTATCAAACCTATGTTCATGTCCCCGGAATTCCCTATCCGGTTCATCGTCACCCCGCTCCCGACAAGCATGCGGAAGGGGCCGAGGTTTACACCAGTTTGGGGAACGCTTATTTTATGATGAATAATTTTGAGGCGGCCAAGGCCGCTTACCAGGAAGCTCTTCAATATGATCCAAATTTTGCCCAAGCTCAACATAACATAGCCGCCGTCTCGCTGCGGCTTAAAAATCCAAAAGGGAAGCCCTTGCTCCAAAATCCTTCAGAAGCTTCTCCACATTCTTCCGGCTATGAGATCATTCAGAAAAAGTAGCCGCAAATTTCTTCCCGCTCTTTTAATCGCCTTTGCGGCTTCTTTGACCGCCGCTGTCAGGGCGGCAACTTTTCCCGCGACCGACGAGGCCGTTTTTTCTCCGATGCAAGAGGAAATGGCGCGTTCGCTCAAAAATTTGAAAGAGGGAGATTTTGGGCCGCCTTATTTTATCGCTTACCGCATGGTCGTTGGCCGGGGAATGGATATCTCGGCGTCTTTTGGCGGAGTTGTATCCGAAAACAAATATCATTCCCAGACTCTTTTCTCCGAAGTCAGATATGGGAATAAAAAAATGGATAACACCTCGATTCAATATCAGGGGCTGAGCGCAGAGGCGCCGCTCAGCGGAAAAGAATTACGCGAGAATTTATGGATATTGACGGATAAGGCCTATAAGGACGCGGTTGCCGGATATCTGGAAAAAAAAGCGAAACGGGTTACGGAATTTAGAGCGGAAAATCTGCCGGATTTTACCGATGAACCCTCGACGCGTTCCTATGAGCCTCAAGAGGCTCCGAGTTTTGACGATGCCGCAGCCCGTTCCCTCGTTAAAAATTTAAGCCGGCTTTTGCGTTCCTATCCTTATATTTATCATGGGACTGTGATTTTGCATTTAGGATGGTCGCGCCGGTACCTTTTGACCTCCGAGGGGACCAAGGTCTCGGGGCCGTATGAGAATTTGCCCAATTACCTCAGTATTGACGTCAATTCTCGAGCGAAAGACGGGCTTAAGGTCAGCAATTACCGCGAGTGGGTTTTTAAAGATATGAAAAGTCTTCCGCCTCGGGAGAAACTAGCAAGAGCCGTGAAGCGCTTGGCGCTTGAGCTTAAAGAGTTGAGAGACGCCCCCTTAGAGACACCCGTCGCCGCTCCGACAATTTTGGATCCGGAAATGACGGGGGTCTTGTTTCATGAAGCGTTGGGACACAAGTTAGAGGGGGAGCGGCAAAGGGATCCCTTGCAAGGGCAAATATTTAAAGGCATGGTCGGCAAAAAAATTATTCCAAGTTTCTTGTCAGTTATTGACGACCCAACGATGAGTTTTTTTAAAGGCGTTTCGCTTCACGGTCATTACCGGATTGATTCCGAAGGCGTCCCATCTGAAAGAGTCGTTCTGGTTCGCAATGGTATTTTGGAAAATTTCCTGATGTCGAGATGGCCGCTTAAGGATTTTTCCCATTCAAACGGGCATGGGCGGGCTTCTTCAAGACTTCGTCCCTTGGGGCGCATGGCGAACTTGATGATTGAGGCTAAAAATCCTCTAAGTCCCGCCGCGCTTAAAAATAAATTACTGAAGCTGCTTCGCTCGGAACACAAGCCTTACGGCTTTAGGATTGTGGGCGCTTACGGCGGAGACAATCCAAGCGAGAGAACCCAGGCTCAGACGCTGCAGCTTCGGCCGCGTTTAGTTTACCGAATTTCGGCCAAGGACGGAAAAGAGACCTTGGTAAGAGGCGTTAAAATCGTCGTGACCCCCTTGGTCGTTTTAAACCGCATTTTGGCGGCTTCAAACGACGAGGCCCTCTCAAATCCTTACTTTTGCGGGGCGGAATCAGGATGGGCGCCGGTCGATCAAATCGCTCCGAGCGTTTTAGTTTCGGAGCTTGAGTTTGAGCGTCTGCCTGAAAATCGCTTAAAACCGCCGATTTTGCCCTCTCCGTTGACACATTTGCTAAAGCACGGAGAGGACGCTTGGCCTCCAGCCTTGATCGCGCCCTCTCCGTTGACACATTTGCTAAAGCACGGAGAGGACGCTTGGCCTCCAGCCTTGATCGCGCCTTCTCCGTTGACGCATGGAAAAAATTGACAGCTCCGGAATCCAGAAGATCGCTGCTCTGGACCCCGACTTTCATCGGGGTGACGTGAGTTGTTATGGAAAAAATTGACATGGAACAAGTCTCTTCTGTAACTTTGGAGGAATTGCCCTGCAATTTGTGCGGTTCCAGAGAGAGCGCCGTTTTATACCAGCGGCCTTATCTGACTCCGCATGACCAGAAAGTCGGAGCTTTTGCCGCGACGACCGATGAATTTCTCAATTACGGACGCATTGTTTCTTGCTTAAAATGCGGTTTGTGTTATACCAATCCCCGTCCCACGGCCGAGGCCATTCTTTCCGGCTATGGAAATTACGTGGATGAAAGCTATCTTTTGGAAAGCTCAAGCCGTTCAATTAACGCCCATTTGAGCCTTAATACCATTCGGCGGTTCACTTCAACGGGCAAGCTCCTTGAAGTCGGTTCTTCCGTCGGTTATTTTCTCAACGCGGCCCGAACCGATTTTGAAGTGACGGGCCTGGAGCCTTCCCGTTGGGCCGCCGAAGAGGCGCGGAGAAGATTTAAAGTCGAATGTTATCCCGAATCGCTCGAAAACCCAAGCAGCATCCAGGGAAGAAGTTTTGATGTGGTCGCCATGTCGGATGTCGTTGAGCATCTTCTGGATCCGAAATCGGCGGTTCTCTCTTGTCGAAATTTTTTAAAACCTGGGGGGATTCTCTACCTTCTGACGCCCGATATCGGAAGCCTTTCGGCCAAGTTGATGCGCGGCTATTGGTGGGGGCTTCGTCCCGCCCATATTTATTATTTTTCAAGACAAACGATGACGCAAATGCTCATGGGAAACGGGTTTGAAATATTGACCATTAAATCCTTCGGGCGAATTTTCTCCTATTCCTATTGGCTGAGCCGGTTGAAGAACTACCCAAAATCAGTTTTCCTTACGGTTGGCGGGGTAATCAAAGCCCTTGGCCTTGAAAATAAGCTGGTCTATATTGATACACGGGATTCAATGGAAATATGCGCGAGAAAAAGGTAAATCAGGCGTCTTTAAAAATTGCCTGCGTTCCTTGCTCGCAAAGCGAGAGTGTGCGCGGGCGTCTAGGGGGAAGATTTTGGGCACGCGCATGCATTCTCTTTTTCGCATTCATCCTGAGAAGCGCCTACGCTTTTTACGCTTACAATCATACGTTTAAGGAATATAAGACCGAAGGCCAGCAGGTATCGGCGCTTGATCCGGATGGATACAATCGCCTGGGCGTCGCCTTAATTGAGCGCGGGGAACTTTCCCTGACGCCGGGCCGTCTTGAAACTTCCCGCGAGCCTTTTTATCCCCTTTTGTTGGCGGCGGTCCATTTCTTTTTCGGGCTTTCACCCATCGTGGGGATTACGCTGAATGTCTTGATCGGAGTTTTGTGTTGTTGGATGACGTATGCGGTCACTCTCTCTGTTTTTCAAAATGAACGGGTGGGGCTTTTTTCTCTCTTGCTGGCGGCTTTTTTTCCGGAATGGATTTATTTTTCCGCGACGATGTTTCGAGAGCCGTTGATCATCCTTTTAAGCTTGATTTGGATTCTCCTGTGGCAGAAATACTCTTCCTCGAGGAATGGGTGGGCTTATGCCGGGATGGGAACGGCCTTTGGGCTTCTCTGTTTAACCCGTTCTCCTTTCATCCCCATAGGGGGCGCTTTTGCGCTCTTGGCCGCCTCAAAAATAAAACTTAAAGATTGGGCTCGGACCATTGGAATTTTCCTTTTGTGCGCTTTTGTTCTGGAAGGAATATGGACGTACCGCAACGAGAGAATCTTAAAGAGATGGGTCGCGGGGGCGAGCATGGGGGGCTCGGTCATGTATTTATCCCTTCTCTATAATTACTCGCGTCCGGACATTCCCCTTGAATACCCGCTGGGTGCGGGAAAAGACCCCGTTATTTCTGTGGTCCTTGCCCGGCATTTGACCTTGGATCAAGCCGAGCCTATTTTTTATCAGTCCTGTCTTAAAATTCTCATCCATCACCCGCTGGTTTTTTGGGACGCTTTCATCCATAAGGTTATGAAACTCTGGCGGCCTTACCCCAATCCTGGATGGAAATATCCGCATTCACTTTTCGCTCTTTCATCTCTCTCTTTGATCGGGCTTTTCTCGGGTGGTGGAATCATGCTTCTAGGTCTTTGGGGAAGCGTTTTGGCGTGGAGAAATGGATATCCTATTGGATTTTTAATCCTGTTTCCGATGCTCATGTCGGTGGTTTACGGGCTTTTTTGGGCCGTGATGCGCTATCACACAACTTTAATGGTGGGGGTCATTCCTCAGGCGGCCTACGCCTTAGACGCGCTGCTCTCAAGAAAAGAATCATGAAAAAATTATTATGTCTGGGACTTTTAATTCTCCCTTTCTCTTCTTTCGCTCAAGATTCCACTATTGGCGTCGTGGTTTCTTCTGAAATAGCGAAGGCCATGACCCATTTGCAGGAGCCGGGATATCCGCTGCCGTATTTTATTTCCATCAATGTTTCGGATGTGGATAATTGGGACTCGGAATGCGATATGGGCGCCCTGAATTGGTCCGAGCATTGGCGGGGGCGTTCGTTTTTTCCTGATGTTCGCGTCGGCAGCTATGCCTTGGATAATCACCGCAATCCCGTGCCCCTTGGAGTCCTAGGCTCGTGGATTTCAATCGACGATAATCCGTTTGCTTTAAAACACGATCTTTGGTTGGGGCTTGATGAGTCCTACAAATCCGCTTCGGCCGGGTTTTTACGGAAAGAAGCCCAACGGGTCAGGGATGGAAAAAGGGAATATGACACCGACGACCTTTCCCATGAAAAACCGATCATTAGCGCCGCTTCATTTCCCGCCGTTGGCGGCGGAACTTCTTTTTATCGCCAGATGAACCGCATTTGCCGCTCGGTCAGCGCCGTTTTTTCCCAGAAGCCTTCTTTAATTCAGGGGAATGTCTCGGTGGAACGAAGAAGCGTTCTTTCCCGTTTTTATAATTCCGAGGGAAGCCGAATTCACTCATCGAGGGATATTTTTCATATCGAACTCAATATCGCGGCGGTTTCAAAAGACGGGATGAAGCTTTATTCAGAGCGTAATTTTATCTCCTTGTCAACCATGACTCTGCCGTCTTCCGATGTGATGGAAGCGCAAGGCAGGAAGATGTTGTCGGAAGTGGGAAAACTCTTGCTCGCTCCTTCCACTTCTCCCTTTAATGCTCCGGCTTTGATTGACCCAACAGTTACTTCCGCCATTGTTTCATCTTTAGGCCTTAATTTTTCCGGTGAGTCCGCGCGCAATCCCTCCGGTGCCCAGATATTCAGAGGAAAAGTCGGCGACATTGTGTTTTCCAAGGATTTAACCCTGATTGACGATCCCATGGCGCGGTTTTTTAAGAAAACGCCTCTCGTCGGTTTTTATTCTTATGATGAGGAAGGGGTGAAAGCCCAAAAGGTTCTTTTGGTTGAGGATGGGCGTCTTAAAAATTTCCTCCTGTCGCGTTATCCGGTCATTGGCTTTCCGCATTCCAACGGACATGCCAGAGGCGAGGCGGGGGCCTATCCGCGCGCGATGCCGAGCAATCTTTTCTTGGAAGCTAAACATGGGTATTCGCATGCTAAATTGATGAAGATTTTGCTCAAAGAGTTGAGAAAAGAAGGCAAGCCCTATGGGCTTTGGATTCGGAAAGTGCGGTCTTTTGTCCGAGAAAACAGCGCCGCGGGCGAAGAGTCTTTGCGGATCATGCCGGAACTGGTCTATCTCGTTGACGCCAAAACTGGAAAATTAACCTTGGTGCGGGGGTTGGATTTGGTGGGAACGCCTCTTGGATTTCTCAATCATGTTTTGGGAGAGGGAAATGACATGACGGCGATCGGCCACCGGATTGGATGGGTGCCCATGTCGGTGGTCGCGCCAAGCTTGGTTTTGTCCCAGGTTGAACTCCAAAGATCGAAAGAACCTCCGGTGAATCCGCCCATTTTACCCTCGCCGCAGTCGCCTTGACAGAAAAGAATGTCTCTGTTACACTAACTTAGGACACGGAGGAATCGTGGAAAAACCTCAGGAATTGCTTTTTGTTATAGAAGAATCGCCTGGAGGAGGCTATATCGCCTCGGCCCTTGGCCCAAGCATTGTTACTGAAGCCGATGATTGGGAGTCGCTTAAAAAACGGATATCCGATGCGGTTTTGTGCCATTTTGAAGATCCGGCATTTCGCCCTCGCATCATTCGGCTTCATGCGGTCAAGGATGAGTTTTTGGCTTTATGAGGCTTCCCCGCGATATTGGGGGAGAGGAACTGGCCCGCCTGCTTATTCGCTATGGTTACATGGTGACCCGCCAAACTGGCAGCCATATTCGACTAACAACTCAGCGAGAGGGAGAGCATCATCTGACGATTCCAGCGCATACTGATCTTCGTTTAGGGACGCTTAATTCTATCCTCCAAGAAGTGTCTCGGCATATCAAGAAAGATAAGAACGACTTAATTCAAGAATTATGGCCGTGACTGGGGAGTGAGGGTGTTTTAATGTCGGATTCTCCGTTTTTTTCAATTGTCTTACCCACCTACAATCGCGCCGTGATGTTGCCGACGGCACTTGAAACTCTCCGTCGCCAAACATTTACTGATTTTGAAGTTTTAATTGTTGATGATGGATCCACCGATAATACTCCTGAAATTGTTAAGACTTGGACGCAGGACTCGCGCTTCAAATATAAATTCTTAGATCATGTCGGCAATATGCCATGCCGGAATAAAGCCCTTGAAATGGCTTCGGGGATATGGATTACCAATATTGATTCCGATGATCTTTGGCTGCCCAATAGGCTTGAGAAATTTGCGGCATATATTCAGCGGCATCCACAGGTGGGATTTATTTTC
The DNA here is from genome assembly GCA_021846045.1 of bacterium. Lineage (GTDB taxonomy): Bacteria > Elusimicrobiota > Elusimicrobia > UBA1565 > UBA9628 > JAKAQV01. Next base: position 91,010 of record JAJZCM010000001.1, read on the forward strand.
TCGAATGGGTATCTTTACCGGTTTGGGCGTATTATTGGGGTGGATTTTGATCCGTTGAAATCGCTTCCCGAGGGGAAAATGGCGGGGCATTATGCCGTGGGAAGATCGGGATTGCCGTATCTGACCACAAATCTCGCGATTCCCAGGGCTCTTTATGACAAATATGGCCATTATCGCAAAGATATGGTGATTCTCGACAATGAACTCTATGCGCGGATGCTCGCCGATGGAGTTGAAGTGGGCATTATCTATGAGCCTTTGGCTATTCGCAGAATACATGGAGGCCAGGTTACTCATCAGTGGCTTGGCTCCTATCCGGAATCAATTGAAGCCCTAAAAGCCGCAAAGCCTTCTGCCGAGGTTTTTGATCAGGAGAAACTCAATCTTGTCCTAGAATTTTCTGATTACCTATGGCGTAATTTAGAGGGGAAAAAAGCGCGCTGTTTTATGCTGGAAGAATTGGGAGAGAAGGCCCCAAAAACACGGCTTTATTTTCTTACTTTTATCCCGGCTCCCCTGCTGTTTTTAGCTAAAAAATTACGGAGACTGTATTTAATCCTCATCCATTCCCCGATTTTTGCGAGCCCTGAGACCAAAAAAATATACCAGTTTCTTAATCCCTTGTTGATCAGCGAGGGAATTCGCGAGAGAGATAGTTGGTCGAGTTGAAGATCGTCGATTCAATCAGCGGTGGCAATGCTTTTATTAAAAGAAACTCTCAAAATATTGGATGGTAAAATGGTTTGTTGCCCCATCGAGTGCTCGTATCTTTGAGGGGTTCGGCTTGGATTGAAGGGAATTTTTAGTTTTTGACGAACATCGGATTCCGTTTGATTGCGGAGCTTCACTAAATCCTCAGCCGAGACGTAATCAGTATAAACAAAGGATTGATACCCGCCGTTGGGATCGCCTTTGTAGTAATCGGCGACTTCGGTGTAGTCCACTTCCTGGGAAAAAAGGCGATCTCCATTTTTCTTGTAAGTATAAACCCATAGATTCCTCTTGCCGGGGTCCTGAACTGCATGATCGTAATAGGGAGTTCCTGGGTAAGTGGTGATAATAGTCACGTCAAAATCATCGGGTTTGACTTCCAAAAGCCAGTCGCGCGTGTCTCGAATAGTCTCTGGCGATTCCCCTGGATGTCCGATGGACATTAAGGCTTTTATCTTAAGTCCATGTCTGCGGGCGATTTCAACGCAGCGGGTATTTTCTTCCCGCGCGGCTTTTTTGTTGATATTTTGAAGAATTCGGGGAGACCCAGATTCAAAACCGGTCAATATCCAACGAAAACCCGCTTTCCGCATCGCCTCGGCTTGTTCATCAGTAAAAAGCTGAGACTTAATAAAGCCCCTGAGGCGAAATTCAACGCCCAATTGGTCTTGGAGAGAACATATTTCACGCATCAGTTCGACCATTTTGGGATTGACGTTGAGTTCGTCATCATAGAGCATAAATCCGCGTACCCCGTAATCGCGGAACATTTGCTTCATTTCAAGAACGATGTTCTCGGTCGTCCGCATTCGTATTCGGCGCAGCATCGGAGATTCTCGCCCTCCGCAAAATCCGCATTCGAAAGGGCATCCAAGCTGCGCGATTAAAGACAACGCCCGCAGGCCTTCTATCTCATAGCGGTAGCTGTCAACGTCCACAAGGCGTCTGGCGGGAAACGGCAATTCCGTTAGGCGCGCATTATTTAAAAAGAGCGGAGAATGCGGATCGTCGGCGTCGACGAGTTTTGGGGGATTCTCGCTTAAGGCGGAAAAAATCGCCTCCTCACCGTCTCCAGCAACTAAGATATCATAAAGTTCGGCCAGCTTTTGATAGGCGAGAGTCGCACGGCCCTCTATCCCGCGACGTTTCTCTCCTTTGTAAGCGGCATTGACTAGAGTGATATGCGGTCCGCCGAGAATAATGCGCGCGCGTGGAGATTGGGCGCGTAAAACGCGCAGTATTTTGGTCGAAGCCGGGAGTTGTGGAGTTGTGGCGGTCAGTCCGAAAAATCGGGCTTTTGACGATGAGGCATGAAGGGCCGCGACTTCTTCATAGTTTTCGACTCCGGACAAGTCCAGCATTTCGACCGCATATCCCTCGCGCTCTAAAACGGCCGCGACCTTGAGTATGCCTAAAGACATAAAAACGCGCTCATCCAGCAAGAATAAAGAGGGCGGGACAATGAGGCAAACAGTTTGTCTTTCTCGACTATTGCGGGTGGAAGTCGCTCCGGCAAGCATAAGCGAATTATAGTAAAATGGAAATCCCTTTATGCTGCTACGAGAACGATTCCCAAGTCCGAGAGAACGCAAGAACAGGGCCGTTTTCATGGACAGAGACGGTGTGATTATTAAAGAAGTAAATTACCTCTCGCGCCTTGAGGATATGAAAATTATCTCCGGAGTTGCGGATTCGATCGCGAAACTGAGAAAAGCGGGCTTTAAGATGATAGTTATCAGCAATCAGTCGGCCGTCGCTCGCGGACGCCTGAGCCTTTTTAAACTTCATAAAATTACGCGCGTTTTACTCCAAATGATTCGGGAAAAAAATTCCAAGGCTTGCATTGACGCCGTTTACTATTGTCCGCATCATCCTGATTTCGGCAAACCCTGCTCTTGCCGGAAACCCGGGATTGGGCTTCTCCTTAAAGCGCAAAAAAAATTCAACATTGATTTGAAATCCTCCTATTTTGTCGGAGACTCAAGCGCCGATATCCTAACGGCTCGGCGGGCAGGATGCGTTCCTCTGCTGGTGAAAACGGGGAAAGGTGGAAAAGACGGACTCTACAAGGCAAAGCCGAAAAAAATATTTAAAAACCTTTCCGAGGCTTCCCGCTGGATTTTAACTGCTCAGGTTCGTCATTCCGGCGAAAGCCGGAATCCAGTTGGAAACCTGGACCCCGACTTTCGTCGGGGTGACGTGAGTAGTTGCGCTGGATTTTAAAACAATGAAAGTATTGATTGTCGCCGGCGGATTTGGAACCAGGATGCGTCCCTTGTCCCAGGATATTCCAAAGCCGATGCTCAAAATTTTTGAAAAGCCGATTTTGGAGCATCTCATTATTTGGCTTCAATCTTCTGGCTTTAAAGAGATTACTCTTTGTTTGGGGCACAAGGCGGATGTCGTGTCCAATTATTTCGGAAAGGGAGAGACATGGGGGGTCAATCTTGAGTATTATATCGAAACAGAACCGCGTGGAACGGCCGGATGCGTGCGGGATACGTGCGGTAATTTAACAGAGGACGTTCTGGTTGTTTATGGTGATTTGTTTATTTCGATGAATTTGAAACCGTTTTTGGACTTTCATGCCGAAAACTCCGGTTCTGCCGCGAGCTTGATTCTCTTTAAGACCGATCATCCTCGGGATTCCGACTTAGTGCGTCTTGAAAACAGCCAAATTAAAAATTTTTACCGCGACCCAGAGGCTGAAGATTCGAAACATTTGGCTTGCGCGGCCGTCTGGGCGTTGAGAAAGCCGATTCTGGACTTGATTCCAAAAGACCGGCCTTCGGATTTTGGACGGGATATTTTCCCTCAAGCGCTTAAGAGAGGGCTCAGTTTGTCCGGATACGTCACGGCTGAAATCCTGGCGGATTTGGGAACCCCTGAGCGTTTTTCCGCTTTTGAAAAAAGGCGTTTGCAATGATCATTTCTCGCACGCCTTTTAGAATCAGCCTTGCCGGAGGCGGCACCGATCTTAAGGAGTTTTACCGGCATGAACACGGCGCCGTATTATCTTTTGCCATCGATAAGTATATGTATATCACCGTCAATCACTATTTTGATGAATCGGTGTTTTTAAAGTATTCAAAAAGCGAGTTGGTTGATTCCGCCTCTCGAATACGCCACCCTCTATGGAGAGAGTGCTTGATTCAAAGCGGTCTCCATTGCGGAATAGAAATGACTTCGATGGCCGATATTCCGGGCGGCACGGGACTGGGTTCTTCCTCAAGCTTTACCGTTGGCACGCTCCATGCCTTATCGGCTTTTAAGGGCGAGTTTCGCACCGCTGAAGAGTTGGCCCGCGGCGCCTGTCGTATTGAAATTGAACGCCTGAAAGATCCCATCGGAAAGCAAGATCAATACATCGCCGCTTATGGCGGCTTTCAATTCATCGAGTTTCTGCCGGATGAAAGCGTGAAAGTTAATCCTGTCATTCTTAGCGAGAAAACGCGCGAAGCCCTTTTTAGCCGGATGATTTTATTTTATACGGGAATGCGTCGCAGGGCGGGAACGATACTTAAAAAAGCTCGCAGCAATTTCTCGGAAAACATGGAGAGCCTCAGGCGCTTAAGAGAATTAGCCTATTGGTCCAAGGAAAGAATCCAAAAAGGAGACGTGGATTCAATCGGCCCGGTTTTGCGTGAAAGTTGGGAAATTAAAAAGTCCTTGACCGGGGAAGTGACTAACGAGGTGATTGATCAAATTTATAGAAGAGCTCTCAAGGCTGGAGCCGTGGGCGGGAAAATTCTCGGAGCGGGCGGTGGGGGGTTTCTACTTCTTTTTTGTCCTCCGTCTAAGCGTTCATCCGTTATCGGTAACCTTAAAAACTGGCGGCATATCCCATTTAAATTTGAACCGGAGGGGTCGAAAATAATCCATGTCAGCCGCTAAAAAGATAACTTCCACCCGTCCGGGGGCTTTCCATCTCATTGGCCCGGGCGGCTTGCCGGCCGAGGATTTTGCCGCTTGGTATCGGACGGAGTCTTTTCGGCAGTGGCAAAGCCTCGATTTAAAGGCAATTTCCAGTCTTGCGAAAACAATCGAGAAGGCGGAAAAAGAAAATCGGGAAATTTTCGTCATGGGAAACGGGGGATCGGCCGCGACGGCTTCTCATTGGGCGACGGATTTTTCCAAGACGGCGTATGTTGCGGGACATCCAATGATTCGCTGTCGTTGCCTGTCTGAAAACATCCCTTATTTGACGGCGATCGGCAACGACCTATCTTTCGACGACTTTTTTAGCCGTCAGTTGGAAAACATTTTAAACCCCGGGGACCTGGTTATTTTAATATCGGGAAGCGGAAATTCAAAGAACCTCATCAAGGCTTGCCGATTGGCGAAGAAGAGAAAAGCCCAGACCGCTGGAATCCTGGGCTTTGATGGCGGGCGTTTAAAAAACATGGTTGATTTAAAGATTATCGTGCCTTCCAATCAATACGGCGTCATTGAGGATATGCACATGGCCATTGGGCACATTTTGACGTTTTATTTAAAACAGAGATAAACGACATGCGCGTTTTAATGACGGGAGGAGCAGGCCTTGTGGGAAATGCCTTAACGAGGCTTCTTCTTAAAAACGGCGCACGGGTCTTTTGCGTGGACAATCTTTCTCTGGGGACTCGCCGTCATCTCGCGGAGTTTCAAAATAATTCTGATTTTGAGTTTGAGGAGTTGGACGTCAGCGTTTCCAGCTGGCACAAAAAGATTCAAGGCCGAAACTTTGATTTGTTGGCGCATCTGGCTGCAAATTCCGACATTTCCTTGGGAAATTCCCGTCCCGAAATGGATAAGAGCCGCACCTGGGACACGACTTTTGAGGCCTTGATGGCCGCCCGTGAAATGAAGATTCCAAAATTTATTTTCAGTTCTAGTTCTGCGGTCTACGGGGCAAACCCCGTCATGCCGACGCCGGAGGCTTCTCCAAATCTTCATCCTGTTTCCATTTACGGCGCCGGAAAGCTGGCTTCCGAGGCTTTCATCAGCGCTTTTGTTGAAAATTACGGGCTCAACGCCTGGATTTTTAGGTTTGGCAACGTTGTTGGCGAAAAACTAACCCATGGCGTCATTTATGATTTCATCGCGCGCTTGCGAAAAAACTCAAATGAGCTCAATGTCTTGGGAAACGGGTTTCAAACAAAAACCTACATTGATGTGGAAGATTGCGTTTCCGGCATTTATCTGTCTCTTGAGAAAAGCCCGGACGGTTCACGCCACCAAGAAAAATTTCAGATTTTTAATTTGAGTACTGAAGGGGCCACATCGGTCAGGCAAATTGCCGAAGAGTCTTGCCGGGCTTTAAATCTTAAAACCTGCAAGGTCAACTATCAGAATTCTCCCATCGGATGGGTGGGGGATGTTCCTAAAACCAGCCTTGACGTGTCCAAGATTAAGCGCTGCGGTTGGCGGCCCCGGCTTGATTCAAACGCCGCAGTGCTTAAAGCGATTCAAGATTACGCCGCGTGGTCTAAGGGCTCCTAAATCATGATCTCAGGGAAAAAAATTAGTTTGATTTTGCCGACCCTTAATGAGGCGGAGGGGCTGGGTTATTTAAAGGAGAAAATTCCCTCTTCGATTGACGAGGTTTTGATTGTTGACGGCGACAGCCGCGACAAGACCAGGGAAATTGCTGAGAGTTTCGGCTGGAAAGTCGTCGTTGAAAAACGCCACGGCTACGGACGCGCGTATAAGACGGGGTTTGAGCAGTCTCAAGGCGATATTATCGCGACTGCCGACGCCGATGGGACCTATCCCGTTGAGGATATCGAGTTCTTAGTTCAAGAGCTTTTAACCGCCGATCTTGATTTTATTTCCTGCTCCCGTTTTCCTTTAAAGGATTCTCAAAGCATGAACGGGCTCAATCAGGTTGGGAATTTGATGATTACTTGGGCGGCTCAGGTCTTATGGCTTCACCCTTTCAGCGATATCTTGTCCGGCATGTGGGTTTTCAGACGAAGCGTTCTTAGTCAATTGGTCTTGAAAAGCGACAACTGGAATTTTTCCGAAGAAATAAAATTGCGCGCTTATGAAGCCCTGAAAGACAAATTTAAGGAAATTCAAATTTCTTACCGCAATCGCTTGGGGGAGACCAAACTCATGCCCTGGAAGGTGGGCTGGGAAAACATTCTCTATATGATCGGCATGAGACTAAGGGCTCGCAACGAAATAATATGACCATTTGGGAAGCCCAGATGGAGTTGTCCACCTCGTCCACAGTTATCCACAGTAATTCACAGAAAGAAAAAGAAGTAAAAAGGAGGAATGGCCTACAATGGCTTTCTTCTTCTCTTCAAACGACAACAGCAAAGACCAGCTCAAATCAGGTCAACCGTGGCCCGAAGAACTGGGAGTGCCTCATTGGGAATATCCTTACTTTTTATCTCAGGCAAAGGTCAAAGGAATCATCTTGAAGTTTTCAATCGTCATCCCCATTTATAACGAAGCCGCCACGGCCAAAACTCTTATTGAAAAAGTCATTACCGCCGAGGTCCTCGGGCTCGAAAAAGAAATCATCATCGTAGAAGGCGCGTCCACGGACGGAACGCGAGAAATCGCGCGTGAGTTTGAAAAAACGCCCGGCGTTCGCGTTATGTATGAAGAGCGTCCTTCCGGTAAAGGCAATGCCGTCAAAAAAGGGCTTTCCGCCGTTACCGGAGATTATATTCTAATTCAAGACGGAGATTTGGAATACGATGTCGCCGATTACCCGAAACTTCTTAAGCCTCTAATTGAAAATCAAGCCGACGTTGTTTATGGATCTCGCGTTTTGCGCTCGCCGCAAAGCTGGCAGTTCAGGCGTTTTTCCGGTTTTGAGAGATTTTACGGTTTTTTCGTCAATTTCGGCGGCGTTCTCTTTACCAATCTTTTTAATTTTCTCTATGGAACGCATTTAAGCGATGTAGCGACTATGTTTAAGATTTTTAAGGCCGATGATTTGCGAAGGATAAGCCTTAAGAGTTGCGGCTTCGACTACGATTGGGAAATTTCCGCCAAACTGGCAAAGAATAAGTCCACTCGATTTAAAGAAATTCCTGTTTTTTATAGAGCGCGTTCCCGCGCAGAGGGGAAGAAAATCAGGTTTTGGAGAGATGGGCTTAGCGTGTTTATCGCGATTTTGCGCTACCGATTTTCTGATTGAAAATGGAGTGAGAGAAGATAAGAAAATCCAAGAATTAAAAACGGCATTATCGGCAAACGGTATCGCATTTGGCTGACACTCACCATGTGAACTCCGAATGTCATAGCGATAAAAAGCACGATGGGGTAGAATATCCGCCGTTCCTTGTTAAAAAGCTGCCAAGTTCCCCACAACCCGCCTATAATTAGCCAAGGCTCGAAGAAAAAGCTGATCGTAATGAGCGTTCCCCGCCTTAAGCCAATTGATGGATGATTTGCGGGATTTTGGAAATAAACTTTGTTCATGCGCGGATAAAAACGCCAAAAATTAAGGCTTTTTAGAAGCCATTGATGAATCACTGCCTCGGGATGGGTGAGCATAAAACGGATGGCCGCTCTCCAATAAAGATTATCTTGATCGTGCGCTGAAAGGCGGGAAGCTTGCGCAAAAAGGGGGGTGCCTTTCAAATAGTGCATGGCGACTTGCGTGTCTTGTTCGTTTAAATCAAAAAGGAGCGTGCCATGCAAGAGGCTAATTCCTCCATGGCTATCCAAGGAAAAAGAGCCCGTTTCGATGCGGTTTCTCAAAGACCATGAAATTAGAAGGAGAGCCCAGAAAAAAGAAGACCAAAGGAGGCTTAAAAGAATCGGGCGGCTCCTCAGAGACGCAAAAATTGCGATGAGCCATATTCCGACCATGATGACCGCGCCTTCCGGGCGCGAAAGAGCGGCCAGGCCCAACGAAATTCCCGTGGCGGCGGCGTTCAAAAAACTTGCTTTTCCCTCGGACATCATTTGACATAACCGCCAGATTCCAAAAGTCATAAAAACAAGATAAGGAGTTTCCGAGAGCATCATTCCCCCATAATAAATGAAAAAGGGATAAACGGTAGAAATAAGTAGCGCGATTTTTCCGGCAAGTTTGGAACGGGTCAGCTTTTCAGTCATTTGCCAAACGGTCCAGACTAAAGCCATGTCAGGAATGAGAAGGCCAAGCCGGGCATAAAGAGGACGGTCTCCAAAGAGGCGAAAGAAAATAGAGAAATAAAAGGCTGGGATGGGGGAACCTGCCGAAGCGTTGGTTTGGCTGCCAAAAACGTTAAATTTCATCAAATTGAGGGCCGCTTGATGATAACCCGTTTCATCAATTTGATAAAAGCCGTTTCCTAGTTTTAAGGCGAAAATAAAACGAATCAGGAATGCCGCTAGAAAACAGGCCCAAGGCGGGATTTTTTCAATAAATCCAAAAATCTTCTTTAATGACGATGTATAATTGGACGTAAGCATTCAGCGAACCCGTCCTGCAAAAGTCGTCACCCCGACGAAAGTCGGGGTCCAGGCCCACGCGAAAGTCTGGATTGCGGCTTTCGCCGCAATGACGGGTGAGTTTGCCGAATATCTACAATTGGACATTGACTTGGCACAGCCTATATAGACTATACTTATCCTAGGCCTCCTTCACAAATAAAATGCCTGTCTTTAATCTTAAAGTATTTAATAAAAAGTCGGTAACTACTCACGTCACCCCGACGAAAGTCGGGGTCCAGAGCAGCAATTTTCTGGATTCCGGCTTTCGCCGGAATGACGAACCTGGGCAGTTACAAAAGTCGTTTTGTATTGTAGTTGTTTTCCTTATTGCCTGGGGGTTGCGTGTTCTGGGCGTTCGATGGGGGCTTCCCAATATTTTTAACGGCGATGAGCCGCATTTTCTTAATCTCGCGGTTTCCTTTGGGCGCGGCTCTTTAAAGCCCTATGCTTTTAAATATCCGACTCTTTGGCCGTATTTTTTGTTTGTGTGTTATGGATTTTACTTTCTCTTTTGGTCTGGACTCGGGCTCTTGCATGGGATTACGGCTTTTGCCGGACTTTACGCTTGGCATCCGACGGGATTTTATCTCATCGCCCGCTTGGCGGCCGGTCTTCTTTCCATGGCCGCCGTTTTTGTCCTTTATCAAACGGGGAAAGAAGTAGAGGAGTTTTCCTGGGCATGGGTTTTTGCCGCTTTCGCTCCGCTTCTTATTTATTCGGCTCACGAGGCGAAAGCCGACAGCCTGATGTTTTTCTTAATTTGTCTAGGCTGGCATTCGGCGGTGAAATTCTTTAAATCAGGGATGAGGAAAGATCATTTTTTTTCCGCCTTCTTTTTCGGGCTTGCGTTTTCAAGCCAGTTTACCGCTCTTCCGGCTTTAAGCGCGCTACTGGCTTTGGACTTTATTTCTCCAAAAAATACGCCTATAATCTGGGCCTTGGAGTCCGTTGGGATTTTTTCTCTGGCGTTTGTCTTGGGTTCTCCCTACGCAGTTTTTGATTTTCATAATTTCTGGTTCTGGATCCATATGCACAATCCCGAGGCGATGAACTCTCTTCGCTTTTGGACGAGACTAAGCGTGGCCAAGCGCCTCGGGCTCAATTTGCTGGGCTTTGAAGGATTTAATTGGGGGGCGGGGATTTTGGCTCTTTGGGGGCTTATTTCGTTTTTCTATCTTGATTTTAAGATGGCTTTGTTTCTTTTGTTTCCGGTTGCGCTTTCTTTCCTTGTCTTGGTTAATAATCCCGATGGAGGAGTTCCAAGATACTTGACTTCTGTTTTCCCGGCGCTTGATTTTATGGCCTCAGCGGGAATATTTTTCTTGTTAAAGGGAAAAAATCGGGCTTGGAAAACGATCATGGGCGGGCTAATCGCATCTTTTATTTTTTTCCCAGCTATTCTCAATGCTTGGAAGCGGGATAGGTTCATGAGACTTCCGGATACTCGAATGGAGGCGGAAAATTGGATATCAAAAAACATTCCCCAGGGGTCGGTTATTTTGGCTGATGAGCCCGATACCGAACCGAGGCTTTTAATGAATAAAGAAGAAGTGACGGCTTTGGCCGAGCGTACGAAACAGAATGGATCGCCCCGAAGTCGTCTTTATTTTGCCATGGCCCAAACTCATCCTGGGGGGGGGTATTGGGTTTACCGCATCAAGCGCTCTTCTTGGGATTTAGACATTTTCTTTACGGGGGAGGCGGATCTCTCGCAGAAAGATTCTCCCATGCTGAATATTTCCAAAGGGGTTGAGAGCGCCCGAGAGGCGGGAGTTCAATACGTCATCACTTCAAGTCAAGGCGTCAATCTAAAAAGAGCCATTGAGTTGCGAAATTTTTTTGATCAGCTGGGGTCAAAGGCTATTTTGCTTAAAGAATTTGATCCGGTCGCCGGGAAAACCGCCGGCCCGGTTCTCAAGGTATACCGGTTACCTGAGGCCCCAAATGGGGTGCCATTGCGGAATGAGCCGCGCCTCTTTTAAGAGAGATTGGGCTTGCCTGAGAAATTTAATCGCCAAGGCCGGTTTAATTGTCCTGACCTCCCTGATGGGAGTTGCGGGTTGAAGGATGAGCGGAATATCAGGAGAGCTTTCTTGTAAAATGCGGATGACTTGTCTCCACTCCGCTTCGGTCGTCTTATCGGTCAAAATGACCTTGACAAAAGATTTTTTAGGAATCAACCGCAAAAATTCCAAGTGTTCCGACCAAAGTTCTCTTCCAGTTGATGACGGCAGTTTGATGTCCATTGCAACGATATCGCAGAGGTCCCGGACTTGTTTAAAGGCCTCGACGCGCGTTCCGTTGGTTTCCAAGTAATTTAAAAGACCTTCTTTCCTGACCCAAGGCATGACGCTTAAAAGAAAAGGGACATGGAGCAAAGGCTCTCCGCCCGTCCAGGAGAGGGATCTGTGGTTTTTCTCGCTTTTGAGCCGAGACACCTCCGAATGAAACTGATTTAACTCCATGACTTCTCCGGAGGGAATCGGAATTGTCCTCGGCTCGTCGCAATAATCGCAGTGGAGATTGCATCCCCCAAAACGCACGAAGATTTGCCTTTCTCCAAGATAGATTCCTTCACCTTGAAGGGAAGAAAAGATTTCGACGATTCGAGCTGAAGCGGAATTTGAAAGATTGATTGAGCCGGACATTTTTAAAGAGCGGGATCTTTTATTTTAGCGATCAAAAAACCCTTGGCCCTTAGTTTGCAGGAATCGCACTGTCCGCAGGGGTGTTTTTTTCCAGCGTAGCAAGACCAGGTGAGCTTCAGGGGGACATTAAGATTAAGAGCCAGACGCACGATTTGTTCTTTGTCGAGATGAAGAAGAGGCGACAATATCTTAATCGGGCTTCCCATGACGCCGCTCTTCGTCCCAAGGCGGGCCAAGCGCTCAAAAGCGTTGAGATAAGCGGGGCGGCAGTCGGGGTATCCGCTGTAATCAAGAGCGTTGGCTCCGATGACGATGGCTTGCGCCCCAATGGCGTCAGCCAAAGATAGAGCCAAAGATAAAAAAACGGTGTTCCGACCTGGAACATAGGTAGACGGAATAGGCCCGCGGCCTATTTTTGAAAGAGGCAAATTCGGCAATTTTTTAGTTTTGTCAGCGAGCGAACTTGCTTTAAGCCAGGATAAATTCAAGCGAATTTGATGGGTTTTGATTTTCGCTTGTCTAGCCACGGCACGCGCCGAAATTAATTCGCGTTGATGCCGTTGTCCGTAGAAAATAGACAACCCTTGGCAGTCATAGCCTCGCGCTTTGGCCCAGTAAAGGGCAGTTGAGGAATCAAGTCCTCCGGATAATAGAACGACGGCTTTCTTTTTCATCACCGCGTGGAAGGATTTTTGAATTCCCGGCAAAATTTATCAAGTTCAGTCGGGTCCTTGGAAAGATTTTCATAGCGCTTTGTTTGGGCCCAGAATACTTCCCAAGCGGCTCGGACGTCCTCGTCAGCCCTATGCGCCCCATCCAAATTTTTTCCGCAGTAAAATTGGTAGGCGGCCGACAAATTTCGGCGTTCCATTCTTCGGAAAATGACCAGGGCATCAATGAAATTTCTTCCATCCATGAAAAAGGGAATTTCCGCGCGGTTAAATTCCGTTTGGAGAATGGGGATGTCGAATTGGATGATGCCGTATCCTCCGATATCGGCTGTTCCAATAAAATCGCGGATTTGAGTGCCGATTTCCTTGAAAGTCGGGGCGTCTTTTACCATGTCGTTGGAGATGTGGTGAATGCGAAAAGACGGCTCGGGAATAAAGGTTTCCGGATTAATAAAAGACGAGAACGATTTTTCAACGCCGTTGGTCTCCATTTTGATCATGGATATCTCAATAATGCGGTCGGTGGCGGTTGAAAGCCCAGTGCTCTCGATATCCATGAAAACCAAGGGTCTTTTTTGATTTTTCAGCATAGGGCCAGTTTTTCCGCGCATTTCTTTCCATCCATGATCGCTTCTTCCATGAAAGAATATTTCCAGGCGCCGTAACGCCCGATTGACTCCACTTCGTTTTTTGCGAGGAATGGAAATAGTGTGTTCAAGGCTTTTGTTCTCTTAAAATCATAAACGACATATCCGCATTTGATCGGCAACCACTCTTTGATGATTACCCGATTGTCAGACCTTAATATTTTACAATCCCTGAGAGCCTTTAGCGCGAGAGATTCCATATGGGATAAGCGAACCTTAGTTTTTGAGTCTCTTGAAAATTCAACATACAGAGAACTTGAACCCGCAGGCGCGTTGGAGGAAGCGAATTGATTGTAAAACCCAACCCGGTAGAAGGGATATTTTTTTTCAGGAAAATAAATCCAGTGTTTTCCCGGCATGAGGTTTCCGGAAACGCCGAGGTTGAGGCAATAAACGGAATTAGAGGACAAATTTTCGGCCGCGCTTAGAACGCGGGCGGGAGTTTCCTTGCAAAGAGAAATAAAATCAGTCAATGGAACGGTGTTAACCAAGCGTTTAAAAGAAACTATTCCCAGGTTTTTAACGAGCGCCTCTTTTGTCTTTAAATTAATCCAGATGGCTTCACTGCTCAAAAGCAACTGGTTTTTCTTGAGGCGTTGGGATAAGGCGTTCGGCAGAGATTGAATGCCGCCTTGTCTAGGGTAGACAAACGAGGCGTTGTATCCAAAAGCCTTCGTTTGGTCCATCAGAGCTCCATAGAGGACTTCGGAAACCTTGGGCGCGGGCACAAAACGGCCTTGCCATTCCGTCGTCATGGTCGAAAGTTTTCTTTGCCAAAGTTTTTCATTGTAGGGAAACAGGAAATGTTTGCAGATTCCATCTCCAAAAGTCCGAAGCGCCCAATCCTTGAAAGAGACCTGCGTGGTTTTTCTCGCAGTCTTAGTGGGGCGGTGGACGGTTTTAAGAAATCCAAGGAGACACTCGTCAATCACGGAATCCGGAAGGCCGTAGGTGTTGGCTTGGAAGGGGTAGCGCGTCAAAACCTCATGCGAATAAATCCAAGAACTGCGCTTAATCTCGCGCAAATTACCTTTTAGTAAGTCTTGGATCAGTTTTTTCCCATAGGGATCGTGAAGATGGAGAAGGTGCCCAGTAAAATCGAAGGTAAACCCTTTTCTAAATATCGAAGAGGCGGCGCCGCCGGGATATTTTTCTTTTTCGACTATTAAGGCCGAAAGCCCTGAATTTTTATTAAGGTGATAGGCGGTCGATAGTCCGGCAAGGCCGCCGCCTAAAATTAAGACATCGGTTTTAATCATCGTAAATTACGACGTGGGCAAGCATGCGGCTTAGGAGTAAAAGGGGAACAATTAATATTCCGTAGAGAATGATCGCGCCCATCAGATGGATTTGCGTCGCTAGGAAACCGAAAAATCCAAGGAAAGCCGCTATTGCCGCCGCAATGAGAACGACTTGAAGACGGGAATACCCCATTTTTTCCAAGCGCAAGGCGAAGTGGTCTTTGGAGCCCATGAAAGGCGATTTTCCCTTCATCAGCCGAAGAACCATGACAAACAGCGTGTCATACATGGGGACGAGTAAAATTAAAATAGGCGCGTAGACTCCGGCCGGGTTGATGTCGGAATAGCGGGTTCCCAAAGAAACGCAGGCAAGCAAAAAGCCCAGAAGGAGGCTTCCGGAATCGCCCATAAAAATTTTTCTTTTTTTTGAAAAATTCCAGGGCAAAAAACCGAGGGCCGCGCCGGCGAGCGCGGCGGAGGCGAAGTTGACGTAGAGTTCTTCCGACGGAAGGGAAATAAGAAGAAATCCCATCGCGGCTATCGCCGCCTGGCTTGCGCAGAGGCCGTCCATGATATCAATGATGTTGAGCGCATTAGTGATTCCGACAATCCAAAGGAGCGTCAAAAACGCGGCGACGTAGTTGGGGGAAATAAAGCGAATGCGAATGCCGTTAAATAAAACAATCGAGGCGGCCGCGAACTCAATTAAGAATTTAACGCGGTAATCGAGGCCTTTAGGCTTGTTGATGTCGTCAAAAATCCCGCAGGCGAAAATCATGCTTCCACCGATGAGAAGGGCTCTCAGGCTGTGCAGAGTTCCAGTGGGAAATCGCGTCCAAAAACGAAGAAAAATCAAGGTTAGCGAGTAGGCGATGTAAAGAGCGATTCCACCTACGACCGGAGTCGCGACTTTATGAGTTTTGATGGGAGAAGACGGGCGATCGACCCATCCCAAGGCCAAGGCGATTTTTCGAGCCAGCGGAGTTAAGGCGAAAGATAAAAAAAAGGATGAAAAGACCGCAATCGCGTAGAGGCGCCAGTTGTCAATTTTTATCATTTAGGGTTCATTAAGGGAAAAAAGCATGCAGCCGCTAGAACGGTAAAGAAGGGGGGATTTTTTAAGAAGGTCTCTGAGGCGGATTTTGCCTTGCGGAGACAACTTTCCCAAGGAATCTCCCAGGCGAATCATTTCTTGCGGAACCCATAAAATTTCAGTGATTCCTTGCCGCTTAAGATGCGCGGCAAGTTCTTTCTCGCTAGAGGCGAGGTTTGAGTCGTCAATGAAAAAGTTCGGCGAGAAAATGGATGAGGCGATGGAACCCGCCGGAGCGTAATAGCTGCGCTCTTCACCCATAATCAGAATCTTATCATTTCGCTTCGCCTGCTCAGCGGCGTAATGCGCGCAGGGGTAATAAAGGAGTTTTTGAGACAGATAGTCCGTTCTGGTTTTCAGTCCCAGCAAGGTTTCTCCTCCATTAAAAACCCCGAAATTAACAAAGAGAAATAAAAGCAAATGCGTCAAAATAATCAAAGAGATTGCCGAAGTTAAAATAATTTGTGTTGAACGGTCCAGACGTTCCTTGAGTTTGAGAAGCGCGTTTCCGGCCAACAGACAGAGAAGAGGGCAAAGAGCGATTAAAAATCTCAAAACAACGCCGGTCAAAAACCAAATCAGGATATAAACTAAAGAAAATACGACTAAGCGCTTTAAAAAAAGATTCTTTCTGGAAGCCCAAACGGCCAAAGGCAGGGACCAGAATAAAATTTCCCAACCAAGTCCGCCCAAGACGTCCATTCCGCGCCCGAAATGAAGGCTGTTGGTTAAAAGCATCACGGGAAAATCAGCCCAGCGCCGGTAGTTAAGCCCGCTGCGGTATTCGGCAAGGGCGTTGAAATAATTATGAGCGATTTCTTTATTCCATCCGATTTGTGAGGCCTTAAAGAAAGGGTTAAAGAACGGAAAAAAGGGATTGCCGACTTCTATCCAATTTTTGAGCATCCAAGGGGAGAAGAGAATCGTCACGATTGCGGTAAATAGCGCCGCGTCTTTGAGCGCTTCCTTCCTTGATTCCGATGGAAAAAAAACGCGGCTCCACAAGGTCATTCCTAAAATTCCCGCCGTAATCCCCGCGTAGTATTTGGTTCCCAAGGCCAGCCCGCAAAACACGGCCGACAAAATCAGCCAAGCCTTGGAACCTGAGGAAGTCGAGCGTATTTCTTCCCAGCGAAGAAATGAGAGGACCGAAGCCGTAGTCCACAACATCACCAAGGGTTCAACGTAAGAAGAGGCGGATAAAAGCATTGCCGAGCTTTGCGTAACAAGTAAAAGAATCGACAACATGACCGCTTTGATGGGAATTTCAAGCTGGGCGATTTCAAAAATCCACCAGGCGCTCAGAAAAAGCGAAACCCACATGAACATTTGAGCGAGAATGTCCGATTTAAACAGCAGCGATAAGGTAAACAGCATCTCGCCGTTTTGTGGGAAATGGCTGTAGAGAAGCCAAGGCAGTTTGACCAGCCCATGGGCTTGAACATAGGCGGCGGCTAAAGGTAAATGATAGACCAAGGAATCATACTGATGTGGGGGAATTAAACAGCACCAAAGAACGAGCAGAAGGGCGAAAAAAACGATCAGGGATTCAAAAGGGTTGCCGGTCAGAATTTTTTTCGGGGAATTAAATGCGCGAAAAAGGGCTTTTAATTCCGCAAATCCCAGAATCCAAAGAATGGAGAGAAGTAAAGTCAGGGTGAGGGGGGTCAGATAATGAATGGCGGCAAGAAAAAAAACGCTCAGGCTTAAAATTCCCAGTCCTAATGTCGCGCCGATCAAGGTTTTTTGCGAGGGGCTGATATCAGAAAAACCAAGCAAGGTAACTATCAGGCGCCCGGCTCCCGAAGCGGCCGATAAGATGAGTAACAGTTCCATGAAAGCTGCAAATCCAGGGAAAAAGGGAAATAAAAAATAGGAGCCGAACGTATAAAGGGAGAAAAAGAGCGTTGCAAGGGCTGCGCCGAAAAAAAATAATTTTCCGTCTTCGGTCATCTCAAAGCTTCTGGGCTTTTGGGCTGGGGGGAGAGCCATTTGAAGTGAACAAGCCCCAGACGATGGGGAATGTATTGAGAGATAATTTTGAGCGTGGAAAGTCCGTAGATTACGCTTCTTTTAAAATTAATGGAGGAGGCTTCGGGAAAGTATCTTGCGGCCACGGGAATATCTCCAATTTTAAGGTGGCAGGCCGCGGCCTGAAGCAAAAACTCCTGGTCAAAGACGAAATCGTCGGAATTGTCCTGCCAGCGGATTGTTTCAAGGCATTTCCGGGAATAGGCCCTTAAGCCTGAATGCCATTCCCCTAAGTTTTGACCCGTGCAGGTGTTTTCAAGAATGGTGAGGAAACGGTTGAAGACATATTTATACAAGGGCATTCCGCCCTCCAGCGCTTCCCACCGGGTTCTGATGCGGTTTCCCAAAACGACGTCGCAGATTCCGTTTTTAATGAGAGAAATCATGATGGGCGCCAGTCTTGCGTCATATTGATAGTCCGGATGAATCATGATGACGACATCGGCCCCGCGTTTAAGAGCTTCTAGGTAGCAAGTCTTTTGATTGCCGCCATAGCCCTTGTTTTTTTCATGGACGATGGTGGTTAGCCCCAGTTTTTTTGAAAGGGCGGCGGTGCCGTCTTTGGAGCAATCATCCACCAGAATAATCTCGTCTACGCTTCCTAGCGGGATGTCAAAAACGGTCTTTTCCAAGGTCTTTTCCGCGTTGTAAGCGGGTAAAACCGCGATCGTTTTCATGATTTTTGTTAACCACTCACGTCACCCCGACGAAAGTCGGGGTCCAGAGCAACAATTTTCTGGATTCCGGCTTTCGCCGGAATGACGAACCTGAGCAGTTATGATTTTTGTAAGAAATTAGCAATATGAATCTGCGACGATTACGTATAGGATAGCATAAGCCTACGTAAGGAAGGCTTGAAATAAATTAGGGCTTCTGTTATAACTCTACAGACATGTCTATGGGATTACCTCAGGATTGGGAAAGAATAGGGCTAGGAGGGGTTGAATCCATTAATAATTTGGATACGGCTCGCATGACCTTGCGTTGGGCGCTTGAACGCTTAAGAGCTCTAGAAGAAAAAAATAACGCTTTTGAAAAGAAAACCAAGGAATTTGGGGATATCAAGGAAAAGATTGATGAAGAGAGAAGCGCCCTCAAACGCGCCTTATCCGTCCGCGAGGAAGAAGAAAAGTGGCGAGATGATTATTATCAGCGGCTCAGACAAAGAATTCAGAGTTTAGTCTCAGAGAAACTCTCGGGAAATTCAAACGCCGTTTCCATTGCTTCCCGAGAGTTGGAATTGGCGAGGCTTGAAGAAGAAAACCATCAGCGGCGTCTGGCCTTGGAGAAAGAATATTCGGTCAAGATGAGATCTGGTCAGGCGGAATATGAACGCCTTAAAGCGTCGTTGGATTCTCAGGCTAAGAATCAAGCCGAACAGTGGGAAAAGGCGGAAGCGGAGCGCCAAATTCGTTTTAACGAATTCATGACGCAACAGCGAGGGCTGTTGGAAATGCAAAGCCGGCAAGTGGAAGCAGAGTCGGCGCGCGTGGCGTCTTGGAGAATGGATCAAGCGTCCGCATCGTGGGCGGTGGAAAAAGAGAGTCTTCTCAAAGAGATTGCGCAATTGAAGGAAAAGGAAGGAGATTTACGCCGCAAGCTGCATGCGGAAGGGCTTGCCTTGGATAGCGCGAGAGAAGAGGCGCTCAATATTTCAAGATCCAGCGAAATTCGCCTTCGGCACATAGAGGAAGAACAAAAGGTCTTCGATAGGGAACAAGAGACGATCAAGGCCGAAGCCAATCTATGGCGGCTTAAATCCGGGGAAGGATGGTCTTCGCTCGCGGAGATTAAAAAAAAGTGCGTTGAGCTTGAAAATCAGCTTAAAGAGTCTCAGACCCTTTGCTCGGAAGAAGCGGCTAAAAGAAAGGCGGCCGAGGAAAGATTTCAGGTTTATGAACGGAGTTGGTCGAAAAGGCAAACAGATTTAGATCTTATTGAGGAATCTCTTCTTAAGAAATTTAAAGACCTGGAAGATGAGGTGTCCCGCAGGGACCGCGTTTGGAAAGACCGTGAAGATTTCATGCGTAAACGCGATCAAAACTGGCATAATCGTATAGAAGAATGGCAGTCGATGATGCAGGAAAAGTCCGAGGGCGTAGAAAAGCTCAGGTCTGAACTGCTCGAAGCCGTTCGAGGCTATATCAAGAGAAAAAAAGGGGAAGAACATGGAAATGGAGAATAGGGTCAATTCGGAGGGGTTTGAGAATCCTCATCAGAGACTTGACGAGATATGGACTAGGCTCAGCGAGGTTTGTCGGAAGCTCTGGCAAGAAGATTCTCCTGCCGCAGTGGGTCTTGAGGCCATTGTCGAGGAATTTAAAGGCGAGGTCCGGCGTTTAGGACAGGCCTTGGCCGCATCCCAGAAAACTCTTTCGGAGCAAAAATACATGCTCTCAAAAGAGTTCAACGAGTTTTTCTCCGATCAAATTCTGGAACTAAAATCCCAGATTAGCCGCGGTTCGGTCCGCATTTCGGCTCTTGAGAAAACATTGGCCAGCCGCGACGCGGAAATCGGCAATCTCCTGAAGGCCTTGGCGGATAAGGAGGCGGAGAACGTCAAGTTTCACGATGAGTATCTCAAAGCCGCTTCCCAATCCGATGAAATGCAGGCTCGGAAAATGGAGGTTTTTTACCAAGAACTTAAAAATAAGGAATCCGAGCTTGAAAAGACTTGGGAAAATAGAAAAAAAGCGCTGGAAGAAGATCATCGTCAGCACATTGAATCTCTTCAGAAGAAAGAAAGCGCTCTTGAAGGAAAGTTTTCCCAGAGGGAAAAAGAGCTTCGAGAATTCCAGGAGCGTTTGATGCAGGAGCGCATGACTTGGGAATCGCAGACTCTCCAGCAGCGTGAGATATTCAATAAGAGAGAAGAAGATCTGAAGAAGCAAAGCCAAGACCTATTAAGCGAATACAAGATAAAGCAGGACGAGTTGCAGCGCATCAAGGATGGCATGAAGTCGGAAATCGTGGAACTTGTCCGTCAGTACCAGGCGAGGCTTAAGGCGCAGTCGGCTGTAAGCTAGTTTTGGGCGGAGCTGGAGAAAAACTCCGGCTCCGCTTTCCGTTTAATTCGAGAATTTGCCCAATGGAAAAAAAATCCGCCGAAGAAGCCGCTTTGGCCGGGCTTGAGGAGATTAAAAAAGAATATTACTCCCGCTTGGACTCTATTGATTTGAGTTTTTCGAGTCTCAAGGAAAATAAGTCTTCCCGCGATTACTTCTCGGATATCTTGACGGAGGAACCTCCAAGTTTATTGGAGATTCCTCCGGTCGTAACTACTCACGTCACCCCGACGAAAGTCGGGGTCCAGAGCAACAATTTTCTGGATTCCGGCTTTCGGCCGCTTTCCAACGAACTTGGAAGCGGCGCTTCCTCCCCAATGCTCGGTCGCCGGAATGACGAACCTGAGCAGTTACCGCCGGTTAAAGAAATAATCCCGCCAAAACCTAAAGTCAATTTTTTCCCCGAATTTACGGATGAGCCGGTTAGCGCCGCGGGTGAAAATAAGAATGAGGAAACCCAGTCTTCATTCATTATGAATGCGCCGGTGGAGAAGGAAACGCCTTTAGCCCAGGCGGACGCGATTGCCACGCGCTTGGAAAATCTCCCCGTCTTGGGGCGCTCTTTCTCATTTTACAGTTTGCTTGTCTCTGGGGCGCTTCTTGTTGGCGCTATCTCTTGGGTGGGCTGGAATGCGTGGTCATCCTCATGGAAATCTTCTCTTCCTTTTGGCGAGCCGGTTGGCCTTGCCGCTGTTGGGGACAATCTGGCGTCTTTGGATCCCGCTGATAATCTTATTTATACCCTCAAAGGCTCTTCAGGAAAACCGCTAGGAAAATATCCTTTCGTTTGCGATCATGCTTCAGGGTTTGCCGGCTTTCAAAACGAGTTTTGGTGTTCAGAAGCTGACAAAGGCGATGTTCGGCGTTATTTCTTGGTCAATGGAAATGAGTATGAACTTCAGAGGGTTTATAAGACTTTTGGAACCAAAATTGGAGCGCTCTATTCGGATGGAAATTATTTATGGGGCGCGGATGCGACTAGCGGGAAAATTTTTCAGTATTTAATTGTTAAGGCCCTGACGGGGATTCTTTTAACGCCCATTGACCGTTTTACCCTTCCCGATATTTCCCCGGCAGGACTTTATGCGTCTAATGGAATTTTATGGGTTTTAGACGCCAAAAGCAGGAGAATCAAGCGCTTTAAAATCTCGGTTTCAAAAGCGGAGCCCATTGATTCTTATGATCTAAACCAAAAGATAAAAGCGCTTGGCGCTCTTGCGGGGCTGTCCGTTAATGGGGAAAGAGTTTATATTCTAACCCGCCATCCCTCCAGAATTTTCAGCTTCGATCTTAAAAATTTGCCTCATCGCCGGTCGCCGATACATTTCCCAAGGGCGCCCGCGACGCTCGGCCTTCGGCCTTGACCGCGACGCTCTTCATTCAGCGACTCCCCTTTGACGCAAAACAGCCTTCACCCGCGCTAGGAATTCTTCCTTCTTATAGGGCTTGGCGATGAAGTCGTCTACTCCAAAGTGAAGGGCTTCAAGCTCGGATTCCGTTTGAGAGTTGACCGTTAGCATGATAATCGGAGTTTTTTTAAGAGAGGGGTCATCTCTAAGTTTTCGACAGAAAGTTTCTCCGTCCATCTTCGGCATTTTCCAATCCAAGAGGATCAGGTCGGGCTTGAATTTTTTGGCCGAAATAAGAGCTTCCGCTCCATCTTTTGAGCAGAGAACCTCAAACCCTGAAGACTTGAGTATGTCTTGGGCGATCAAGCGATAATCTTCCTCGTCGTCTACGACCAAGGCTTTATGGGGCATATATTTCTCCTATGCTGCTTTTTCTACGGCTTTAAGAGTGAAGGAAAACGCGCTTCCTTTGCCGGGAGTCGAGCGGACCGCAACCTTTCCTCCATGGGCTTCAACGATGGACTTGACGATATAAAGCCCGAGGCCCGTGCCGCGTTCGGCTGGAGACAGTCCTTGGGCATTGCTGTTCTTGCCTTGAGTAAAGGCTTGGAAGAGTTTCTTTAAGTCTTCTTCCGTCATTCCTTTCCCGTTATCCTGAACTGAAAATTCAAAAAATCGCTCGTTTCCTTCCCTGAATTTTTCGGCTTTGAACTTGATTCCGCCGTTTTCAGGCGTGAATTTGAGAGCATTGGAGATAAGGTTTGAGAAGACTTGCCGGATTCTGTCGGGGTCGGCCATTGCCACTGATTCTTCGGGTATTTCGTTAGATAGTTGGACATTGTGTTCCTTGGCTTTCGGGCCAAAAAGGCTGAGCAAATCCGCGACAATAGGAGCAATGGCGGTGGGCTGGGGGGAACAGGTAAATTTACCTTGTTCGATTTTAGCCGCGTCCAAAAGTTGATTGATGAATTGTTCAAGCCGTTTCGCATTCTTTTCAATGCGATCCACATAGTCTAAGGATTGTTTTGAGGCGGGGGTTTCTTCCGCGTTCAATTTGTCTTTGATCAGGTCGGCAAGACTAATCATCGCGCCCAATGGAGTTCGCAATTCATGGGTGACGGATGAGACGAAGTTTTTCTTCATGGTGTCGAGTTCTTTAAGCTTTTCAGACATTTGATTAAAAGAATAAGCGAGAGCCCCGATTTCGTCTCTTGAGTTCCACTCAAGTTTTGCGCCTAAATGTCCGCTTCCCACTTGAGAAGCCACTTGCGCCAAGGATTTGAGCGGCAGGGTCAAGGCCCAGGCCGAAACCCAAGCGAGCAGGGTTCCAAAAATAATGGATAGGAGC
Organism: bacterium; assembly: GCA_021846045.1. Taxonomy (GTDB): domain Bacteria; phylum Elusimicrobiota; class Elusimicrobia; order UBA1565; family UBA9628; genus JAKAQV01. The sequence goes on from JAJZCM010000001.1 coordinate 114,238, forward strand.
CAAATTTTTAGAATTACCTGCACGAGTTTCGCTTTTGACTTGGCCAGCGCTTTATGAAGTATTGAGCGGTCAATGTAGAATTGCATGACCACGTTGCGCTTTGGGTTTTCCGGCGATGCGATATCAAAACGCCTTTCCTCGATGTCGGCGGATTTGGAAAGTTTGCCCAGTTCTATGTTTTGGATCATGGGAGGGTAATTCCAGGCGATCTTGGCGTAAGAGAGGGCCGGATATTGGGCTTTGAGGAAGTTGATATAGCTGACCAGTTGGAGCTCGTCTTTTTGAAGAAGAGCGTCCAAGGCCACTCTTTGAGCCGAGTTCTCGACCACGCGCGCTTGATTTTTTAGATCCTCTTTCTGAATGGCGCTGACGGAGACGACGATTCCGTAGCTGAGAATGGTCATCGTCCCCGTCAGTAGAAGGGTGGTCGTCAGGATGAATTTGCCTCCAATTTTCATTGGAGTCCTCCAGCTTGAGACTCTTCGGCGCGCACTCTTTGAAGGGCTCTTTGCGCCGGCACGTAGTCCGGCGCGACATTCAAGAGCTTTTGGAAGACGTTTTCGGCCTCTTTCAACCGGCCTTCGGCGTAGAAGGTGACTCCAGCCTGATAGAGATTTTCTATTTCTTGGGGCGAGACGCTTGCTTTTTTGACCTTCTTGAGCTTACCTCTCTTTTGAGCTGCCACTAGGTTTCTCAACGCGTCTAGCGCGGCCTCAATTTTCTTCAAGGAGTCCGGATTGGTCTCGTACTCATGAGATTTTCTGAAGGCCCATTGCGCCTTTGGATACTCTTTAAGCGCATAATAGGCCGCGCCCATGCGGAGATACGCTAGGGCATTGGTCGGATCAATCTTGACGACGCCCTCTCCCATGGCAATTACTTTATCATATTGCTTGAGATCGAGATTGACCTCCATGAGCGATAGGGCGCCTTGGAGATATTGATCTTTCGGAGTCTCCGCTTGCGCCGCTTTTGGAGCGGCCGGAGCCGGCGTTGGGGCTTCTTGAACGGAAGGCTGAACCGGCGTCGGCTTTTGCGGCAGTTCACCGCTCAAGGCTTTCATCGCTTTCAACATATCCTTCAGTTTTTGATCATTGGGCGAAAGTTTTATCGCATAGTTAACGTGCTTCAAGGCTTTTTTGTCGTCTCCACTCAGGAAGTGAATAATTCCGACATAGAGAGAAGCATTGACGTCGCTTGAGCCGAAGTCCTTGAGCTCGGGATAAACGTTGGCGACAACCGCGAGTCTCGCTTGGGTTTCTGACAGGACTAGGTCTTTAGGACTGAGAGAAATTGCTTGATTAATTCGGTCCAAGGCAAGGGCGAATTTTCCTTGTTCCGCGTCGTCATGAGCTTGCTTGACAAAGTTGGCCACCGCGTCTTGTTCGAATCGGAGGAGGCGTCCCTCTTGGAATTTGAATTTGGGCGTTCCAACTTGAGCCAATTCGCCGGTATTTTCAAGCAGCGCCTCTCCGTATGAGGCGTGTTCTTCCGGAGATTCGCCGAATCTAAAACTCATGCCGAATCTCTGGGTGCCGTAAGCGCTCATCGAGATTCCAGACAACGGGAGTTCAAAACCGTAATCGAACTGCATTTTAAATATTCGGTATGAAAGACCCATGGAGATTTGTCTGAAACTTAAGCTTCCTTCGCTGAGTCCGCCTCTGAGTCCAAAAGTTCCGTGCGCCAATGTGGGGAACCATTTCTCGGCCCCCAAGGAGATGATTTCACCCATCGTCATCGTCGGCTCTTGGATGATGTCGTATTCTCCGGTCAGAGTTGTAAACGGCGTTCGATAGGCCGCTCCAAATTTATAATCGCGAGCCAATGTTTCTCCCTGAGCCGGATCAAAAGCGATATTCGGCTCGAAGATATGTTGGCTGGCAAATCCGAAGTCCCAGTTGGCCAGCGGGCGGTAGAGAAGTCCCATGTCCATGTCGAAATTAGTCCTCGTGGTTTGATTGAGCACCGGATCCACGCTTCCAGTATTTGCGATCCCGGTCGGTCCCAGAGGCGAACTGGCGAGAGTTCCCAGTCCGCTGAGCGAGCGATCGAGATATTTCAGCGTGAGCCCACCGTAGAGATGCCCGGGCAAGAGCCCTTGAGTATCAATTTCCCGCCCGTAAGAAGCGTAAATGCTGCTTTCTTGGTAGAAACCATTGAGGGCAAAACGGTTATACCCAAGTCCCAGCGTTCCTTGTCTTCCTTCATCGATCGGTTGAGCGTAACCAAAAAATGAGTTGGAAAGGTTGGAACTATCGGTCAGACCCGGATAGAATTGGGCATAGGTTGTAACCAATTCTGCGCGATCAAGCGTCGCAAGTCCGGCAGGGTTGTAATAGATGTCGTAAGCGTCATCGGCTACCGCCGTAAAGGCGTTCCCCATGCCAACGGCGCGCGCGCTGACCCCTAGGTCGTCATAGGCGGCCTGAAGCCGGCGGGATACCAACATTCCCGCAGCAAGTAAAATTAAAATTTTTGTTTTATTTTTCATGGGTTTACCTCACCACCACCACGGTCCCGCTATAAATTTGGCTTTCGACCGCTATTTGGTAAATATAAACTCCGCTGGCGACGATACTGCCGCTGAGTCCGCGTCCATTCCAGGAGACGTATTGGGGTAAAAATCCGCCTTGGGGACAACCAGTTCCCGCCGCCGGTTGATTGCCGCTCATTTGCGCGACCTTGGATCCTCTCATGTCGTAAATGGTTCCAATAATTCCTGAATCGGCGGGGTTATCAAAGCAAAAGAGAATGGTCGAATTAGGACCGCCGGAAGAGGGGGTAACGAAGCGGCTTAAAGGGCCGTAGAATTTCACGCTCCCATTTTGGGCTTTAGGATTATTCAGCATTAAAGCCACCAGCGCTGCCGCTAAAACTAATTTTCTTGCTTTCATGTTAGTCTCCTTTTTCACCGGGCTACCACCACGGTTCCGTTAAATATTTTTCCGCCGCCCTTGATCTGGTATATATAGACCCCGCTGGCGACGACAGCGCCGTTGGAAGACTGTCCATTCCACTGGAGCTGGTTTCCACCGGGTCCGCTTTGCATATTGGCGACAAAGTCGCCTCTAACGTCAAAAATCTTTCCGCTAACTGAAACGTTGTTGGGGCCTGGATCGTAGGTAAAAATAAGAACTGAATTGAGGCCTCCGGAAGTCGGCGTGATAATCCGGCTTGAAATATTTGAGATGTCAAAAACTGGAGAAGAAGTCGTGCGGTAGAGGCTTCTAATTTCAAAGGTTCCCAGATTGGGAGTTTCAACGTTGACAGTATGCTCCAGGAAGTTGATGGTTCCGTAAAGCTTGTTGAACTGAATCCCGTTATCCCAATACATACCCATGTCTTGGGCGTTATAGTTCGATAGGGCCGGAATATCGGACGGAATGGGTTGTCCCCCAGAGTCAAGGATGTAGGCCAAGGAGATCGTTGCTGGGGATGAGAAATGGAAGTCGGGAATAATTTTATTGTTAACCATTGGCGTAAAGCTTGCCGAGCGCAAGACTCCTTCAGCTGAGCTTTGCGGCAGGAATGAGCGGGCGATTTGTACGTCACCGCCGTAAGAATTATGGGCGTGGTTAAGTTCAGAAATCTGATCGGCATGGAGCGTGATTCCGCTTAAGCAATCGTCGAGATAATAAGTCTGGTCGCCGGCGTAGGAAATTGTCGCTGCCGTCGTGGAAATTCCTAGGGAGTTAAAGGATTTTACTTGGTAGTAGTAGAGGTTTCCACCCATATTGTCGGTGAAAGAAGTGGCGGCATAAGCTTGGCTTGATAATAAGACGGTGTTGGGATCGCAGGCAATCGTAGACCGGAAAATTTCATAGCCTTCAATTTCTCCTGCGCTTGGGGTCGTCGTGCTGACGAAAGAGACTCCGTCTCCAAACTGGGTTGTTTGAGACCAGGTGAGCGTGATGCTGGAACCAGTGATGTCGGCCACAACACCCAAGGGCTCCATTGGAAGAATAGTGGTGGGAACCGCTGAGACCGGGCTTGAGGGCGAGCTTTGCGAACCGCCCTGAATGACGGAAGTGATTTCATAGTAATAGGTGCTAAAGGGCGTCAGCGGGTAATCAATATAAGAGGTTGTCGTGGTCGTGGCAATTGAGATAAATCCAGTTCCGTTTTGGGTTGAACGGTAGAGATCGTAATAAATCAGGTTTGACGCTCCGGTATCTGTGCTGCTGAGAGCGCTCCAATTAATCAGATTTTCATCCAGGCCAGCTTGCCCCGTTAGGTTCAAAGGCGTCGCTATTGGGATTGGGGTTGTCGCGATAGCGCAGTTATTGACGTTCCAATTTTGCGCAATATTGCGTAGCCAGGTTCCGATAGATTTAGGGATAGACGAATCTTCTTCTCGAATGGCAAAACAATAATTGACTCCGGGATTGAGTCCCGTGATTGTGACGCCAACATTGCCTCCTCCGGGTCCCGGAGATGGGATGGGAGCGCTGGAAAATGCGGATAAAGGCTGAGAAGTTGAAAATTGAGAAACATTTGATATTTCTCCCGTTGTTGATGCGTGGACAATATAAGAATAAGGCGCGGCACTTCCATTCCGAGTAGGCTCAGTCCATGAGAGATTGATCGTCCCGCTTGCTGTTCCTCCGCTGGCGGAAAGATCCGTGACCATGGCGATTCCATGAACATTGACATCGACATTTAATACCGCAGAATTTGCCGCGTAAGACAAAACGAGTCCATTCGGGGCCAAAATCAGTCCCGCGATGACAAGAAGGGCGCAAGCCTTTTGTTTCAAGGCTTTCGCGAAACTTCCTCGCTTTTGCGGCTTCAATTTCATGGCGTTATTAAATCGACCTCCTTACTTTTTCACCTCCCGCTTTGTGCGGATATAAATAATCCAGTCTTTTTTTCGGAACTTTTTGCCTTTAATCATCGTGACGGACAGGATGAAAAACCACTTCCGTTCTCGGTAGCGGCTTTCATCGGGAATATCAACTTGCAACTCTTCAACGCCGATTTTTCCGGCGCCAACTTTCATCTCCGTATTTCTAAGTTTCAGGAAATGCGGGTTTGGCGCGCGAGCAAATCCCGCTTTTGTCCGCAATATCCTAGACGTATGTTTTTTGACTCTTAAGGCAAAATTCGCCTTAAAGTCATTGGGATTGATGATCTTGAGAGAAACGCCGCTTGCGTCTTTCAAGTTCACCGCCCTCCCCAGGGGAACGTCTCTTGCGTTAGCTTGAGGCGGCGATAAGGCAAATGAGAGATGGGCATCTTCCGGCCCCTCCATCATTTTCAGCTGTGATTGCTTCTCACTGCTGATGTCAAGGAGCAAATGACTGGAGAATTTAAGGCGCGAACCGTTTTTGTTATCAGCTTCTCCTGTCCAGTCGATTTGATATTGCCCGCCTTTCAGGCTTGATTTATCTGGAATGATAATCATGCCTTCTAAGGCTTTTGTCTTGCCTGGACTTAGTCCAATCTCGGCGTTTTTAAGCCTAAGCCAAAGGCCTCTCGGAGGCGATTCGTATCCATCCTCGAGCTGCGATTGGTTCGGGCGCTCAACCTGTAGCCGAACATCAATAGGCTCGGTCCCCGTATTTGTGATAGCGGGATCCCGCGCTTTTTTCGCCAGCGAATAAGCATGACCAACTTGCAGTTCCTCAATGACAATCTTCTTGCCTGGAGTTCTTAGGGATAGCGCCCATAATGGCGGCGCCAGTCCCAAGGCCATCCAGGCCAAGACTCTGACTTTTAGTTTTTTCATGTGGCGTCTCGTTTCGTTATGAAATCTCAGTTGTTTTTTCTCTCCTGTCTTTTTTTAGTTTCAGTGTCATTTCATTTTCTCCTTCGCGTCAAGACGATTTCGTGGCCCGGCCTTGCCGGGTTCAAAGGGTCTTTTTACGGAACATTAGCGGTGACGATGATCTGGAGATTTTGATCATCGCTAGCGCTGACCGAGCTAGGGCCCAGGAGTCTCCAGCAAAGAGCCCTTGAGTCGTTGACGAACATATCTCCGTCGTTGTTACAGCCTGAGGCGCTGCCGTTGGTGCAGTCTGGGTTGTAGGCGCCGTTGGCGTTGAGGCTGGTGTCGGCAAAGGCCGCGGTGCTGGATACGACGCTCGCATAAGTGAGCGGGGTCGTGGTCAAGGCCGGGGCGAAGCTCTGGTTCCAGTCGGTTGAGGAGACGTTTGGGCAACCCGAGGCGACGGTGTTGGAGGAGCCAAAGACCGACTGAATGGCGAACTGATCCAGTCCCAAGGTCGTGGCGGTTGAGTTTGCGTTGGTCCAACCATCCGAGCTATTTCCCGAGTTTACGCCGCTGGACTGAGAGACCGTCGAGAGTTCCCAACGCTCGGTGATTCCGGAGGCGTTGTTGGTGACGGTGGCAGTGGAGGCTGAGGCCGAGTTGGGAGTTCCAGCGGACCAGACGGTCGTGGTGCTGGTGGAACCCGAGCCGTTGATGATGACCGACTCCGCGGCCGAGACGGTGACCTTGATGTTAAGGTCAGCGGGGTTGGTGGCGGCGGCATGGGC
>JAJZCM010000001.1:120748-122187 GCA_021846045.1 bacterium
TGGGAGTTCCAGCGGACCAGACGGTCGTGGTGCTGGTGGAACCCGAGCCGTTGATGATGACCGACTCCGCGGCCGAGACGGTGACCTTGATGTTAAGGTCAGCGGGGTTGGTGGCGGCGGCATGGGCGGAACCAAAGCCCAGGCCAAGCGCTGCGAGGGTCAAGGCCAGGACGGCGAACTTCCGAGGCCGCTTCTGGGTGAGGCTTGTTTGAGTCTTCATTTCATTTTCTCCTTTGCGTCAAGACGACTTCGTGGCCCGGCTTTGCCGGGTTCAAAGGGTCTTTACTTTTTCGTGACTATTTCTGAGTTTTAGCTACCAGTTGATAATAGACATGCGTTGGGATTTCCTGCCCAAGTATGTCGACTGATATAACGAAGAAAAACGCTTTTCCTCTGTTTTCCGGTTTATCGGGGATATTAACGATAAGCGGAGTTTCTTTTATGCTGTTGGGCTCAATGCTGATAATGGGTTTGGCCGACCTGACCCATCCAGGATTTGGGGCTTCAATGGTTCCAGGGGGAAGGGGCAAGAGAACTTGCCAGTTTGCTATGGAATGAATCTCAAAATTTAATTTTTCGTCGTTGGGGTTGACGATTTTAATTGAGATATGCCGCCCCTTGGATAAGTTAAAGTCTTTTCCCAGTGGAACATTATCAGCCACTCCCCCAGTTGGAAAAAGAGTGAAATCCATATTCGCCAATCTGCGATTGACGAATTTTTTCTTCAACTCCGCTTCCGATGGAGGATTACTGTCGATGAAGAGAAGCAAGCGACTCTTAAGCGCGCTTTCAAACATTCCCTTTGCGCCGGAAGAGCGACTCCAAATATCAACTTCAAATTTCCGTCCAAGGAGTCCTTTGTCATTGGGAATGGAAATAATGACATCGGTCACCGCTTCGTGCATGGGCTGGACGGAGGGGAAATGCTGTTGAGAGAGTTTAACCCAATTGATATTTGGAATCGGTTCAAACCCCGGCTTAACTTCCGCTGTTGACACCCCAATGACCGTGCTGTTGATATCCAAGGCGCTGTCGCTTTCATTGGTAATGCGCAACGGGAAGTTAATGAGTTTGTCAAGTGAATAGGTCATCCCGATTTTTAGGTTTTTTACATAGACCTCTCCGAACCTAGTTCTCATTCCAACGGATGCGCAAGCGCTGTTGGCTAGAAACGCCGTAAGCGTCACAACCAGAAGCCCCCACGTTTTCATTTTTTGCCTTTTCATCTTCGTCTCCTTTTTCATTTTCTTATTATTGATTCGCGCGCGTATTTGAACACGCGCGCGTATAAAGAAGTGTAGAGAGTTTGAGGCGGATAGTCCCGAGAATTTATCGCGAATTTAAATTCGCGATAAATTCACAATTGGACTGTTTGCATGAAATAAAAATGCAATAGAAGGTTGGACTTTGGGGGCGCCTCAGATATCGTTGAGCGCTAT
>JAJZCM010000079.1 GCA_021846045.1 bacterium
GCCTCTTTTTTGTAACTGCTCAGGTTCGTCATTCCGGCGCCCTCCCCATCGTCATTCCGGCGAAAGCCGGAATCCGACCGAGCGATAACGCGAGGAAGTGCCGTTTCCAGATTCCGAAGGAAAACGGCCAGTTGGAAGACTGGCCCCCGACTTCCGTCGGGGTGACGTGAGGAGTTACCTCTTTTTTTTAAATTCGCGCCAATTTCGCACGCTTGAAACAAATTTTTCGCACGGTTTTCCTACACTTTTTATGTGGCCCCAGGAATTCTTAACAGAAGAAGCAAATTCTTCCAAGCGGCGATCGCCGCCGCGATTCTAGGTTTTTCCGCCGCCGTTTTTGCCCAAAACTTCACCATCAGCGCGGTTTCCGGAAAAATCATCACCCCCAATGGAGACGGAAAAAATGACGATTTCATCGTTTCATTTTACAATCCGCAATTTTCCCAAATCAGCGGAAAAATTTTTGACTTAAACGGACACTTGGTCGCCACGATGACCTCGGCAAGCTCTCCCCTATGCCCAAGCCAGCCGACCCTTCAATGCCTGATGTGGGACGGGAAATCCAACGGGCAAGAAGCGCAAGGCGGGGTTTACGTTTACCTTCTTCAATCCGGCAGCGAAGTTTATGATGGAACGGTGGCGCTCATCCGATGAAAACAAAAGCGCTTTCCTTGGCCTTCCTTTGCTTGCCGTTCTCCGCTGTTTCCGCCGGCGCCTATTTTCTTGACATGGGCGGCGGCGCGCGCGCGGCGGGACTTGGAGGGGCTTTTACCGCCATCGCCGATAACGCCTATGCGCCGTATTACAATCCGGCGGGACTTGCCCAACTCACGCAAACCGAGGTCTCCGCTTCCTACGCCCAACTCTTGACCGGACTTTCGGACGGTTCGAATTTGGGGCTCTCGCAGCTGGCTTACGCCCAGCCGCTGGAAAATGGGAAACAAGGAACCCTCGCCGTCAACTACCAAAATTTTGGCCTCAGCCAAGTCTACAACGAACAAAGTTTTTATCTTTCTTACGGCAGAAAAATTCTCGATTTCAAATCCGGCGGTTCACTTATGCTCGGCGCCAACGCAAAGTATCTCTCCCACGGATTTCAACCGGGATCGGAAGCGAGCAATTCTTGTCAGGGGTTTAACTGCACTTTTGGGGTTGATCCGGTATTGGCCGGACGCACAACCCAGGGAGCGCCCGACGCCGATTTAGGGCTTCTCTATCGTTCCTCCGGCCACCTCCAAGCCGGGCTCATGGTCGAACACCTCATGCAGCCCAACGTCGCCTTTAGCGGAACAGACAAATTGCCGCTCAACTTTCACGCGGGAATAGACTACTCGGCGTTATGGATGAATCTCACCGCCCAAGTCGACGATATGCAGCTCGCGGATGGAACCCAAGGCCAAGATTTTATCATCGCCGCCGAAAGATATTTCCCAACATTGGACTACGGAGAATTCGGCGTCAGAGGCTCGTTTGGCTACGGAAGCCAAAGTTGGCGGCAATTGACCTTGGGGCTCTCCTACATCATCAACAAACTCGAATTTAACTACGCTTTTGTCATGCCCATCGGCGGGATATCAACAAGCGCGGGAACCCAGAGAGCCGATCTCACCTTCCGATTTGGAAAACCAAATCCGCGAGAGGTTCTCACCGCCGATCTGATGGATAAGGCAAGAAAAATCCGCAATGGACTCATTCCCGTGGGACTCAATCTCGGACAGATTCGCCCGCATGATCTATCGGACCCGAGACTCGCCCAAGTGCGAGGGTTCGTAGAAGAAGGGAAATTTGCCGCCGCTTACGAACAGATGAAATCTTTAAGGCCTAATCTGCCGAAAGATCCCTCTTACGACATTCTTCTTGACCGGCTCAATCTCATCGCCGAATTCTATCCCTCATTCCGGAAATCGAAAGAACCTTGGTCCCAAATTATGTTTGCCGGACTGGGCAGCTTTCTCAAAGGGCAGGACCAACACGCCATGCTGCGCTTGTCCTATGCGGAGAGTCTCAGCCCCGATGACGCGCGCATTGAAAAGATGCTTTCAAAATTGGAAGCCGTAACTGAAATTAAGGCCATCCGAGTTAACCCCAATAGCCCTCTGGGGTTCATCGGCGAATTTCTCTATCGGGAGGAAGCCGCCAACGACAGCATGGAATACGCCCGAGTCAAGCAGATTCTTGCCAATATACTCTATCTCGATCCAAACAACACCGTGGCATTGGAACGACTCGGTTCAGTCAACTATACCACAAAAGATTACGCCCAAGCCGTCAAAGCTTGGGAAAAAGCGCTTGAAACAGAGACCAGTCCCGAGGAAATTGCCTCTCTCAAAAATTATTTGCAGTTGGCCAAGGACGCGCTGGCCCGCCCGCAAACCTCTTCATTGCCGGGATCTACCGAAAACCAAGTTCAAAGCGCAACGCAACCCCCAACGACTCAGAACGCTCCTGCGGCGCCGGCGCCTCAAATCACGAGTCGCGACCGCGCCGAGATCGCTCGGCTTTATAAACAAGGCGTCGATGATTATGCCGCCGGAAATTACCTAAGCGCAACCGCGGAGTTTCTCAAAATTCTTGAAATTGACCCAAATAACGCCGAGGCGAACAAAGCCCTTGAGCGCATCAATCAGGTCCGGGGGCGGCAGTGAGACTTTCCGACAAATTCGCCCTCATCCTCGCCGCTATCGTCGCCGCGGCGGTCGTCGCCTCCTCCGCAGTTTTTCTTAATATCGAATATTCACTCTTAAGCCGCGCCGAGATTCGCTCCAGAGAGGCGATGATCGAGAGCGCCTCCGGAATCATTCGCGAATCGCGTTTAGCCAAGGACCCCTTGATCTTGGTTGATTTTCTGCGCCTTCTGGGACGGGAACATTCGGAAATTGGGCGCTGCCGAATTTGGATGAACGGACGCTGGCGAAATGTTCAAGGGGTGGGAACAAATCTCAAGAGGGAAGACGCCGTGGTCCTTGAGATTTCTTCCACGGGAGCCCCGGGCGCAACACGGGATTCTCTTGAAGCCCAGATTTGGCTATCGCAAGCCGCCATCGAAACCCGAATGGCATCCGCGAGAAAAGCCCTTTTAAAAAAAATGGAAACAGTCTGTGTCGTTTTAATTCTCTTGGGACTCATCATCTCTCTTCCACTGGGGCGCGGACTTTCGCGCCGGGTTAAAATCATAGAGTCGGCCGTCGCCCGTATCGGAGAAGGCGACGCGAAAGCCAAGATTCCCAATTTAGGGCAAGATGAAATCGGGCGTTTATCTAAAAACATCAACGCCATGGCGGAAAGGCTGTCGGAAATCGACCGCTTGAAAAAAGAATTCGTCGCCTCAGTCACGCATGAATTGAGGTCTCCTCTCAGCGCCATTGAAAGCTACATTAATCGTATGCTCGCGGGGCAAACTCTCGCGGAAGAAGACCGGCAAGGGCTTTCCCGCGTCCTCAATAACGTCAACCGCCTCAACCATTTCGTCAGCAACCTGCTTCAAATGGCGAAAATCGAGCGCGGGAAACTTGATTTCATTCCCAAAAACGTTCCGCTCGCGCCCTTGATTGAAGACAGCGCGCTTTTTTTCGCGCCCCTGGCGCAAAAAGCGGGCATTCGGCTCGACTGTAAAATCGAACGAAGCATCGGGGAAATCCGAATCGACCCGGACCTTATTTCTCACGTCCTAGCCAATTTGATCTCAAACGCTCTCAAATTCACCCGCGCCGGTGGAAGCATCGTCGTTTGCCTGGAAAAACGCGGACAATGGGCGGAATGCTCGGTCCAGGACACGGGAATCGGCCTCGCCGAAAAAGACGCCAAGCGCATCTTCGCTCCATTTGAGCGAATCAGAAATCCGCTGAAAGCGACCGGAGTCGGTTTGGGACTTGCCATTTCCAAGTCCATCATTGATATGCACCGAGGAGAAATTGGGGTTGCATCCGTCCTTAATCAAGGAAGCCGTTTTTATTTTCGACTTCCGATGGGGAAATAGGAACATGCCAATTTGGGCCTTGACAAAAAACGATCCCTGGGTTATGTTAAGGTTATGCTAGAAATACTGGAGCACCTCATCAGCCAGGAAGCGCAGCATCCGCAGCAATTCCGGAAGGCTCTTTACCGCGAGCTTCTCTCATCGGAAGTGTATTTGTTGACCTTGGGTGAACCAATTGAAGATGGCCTTTCCACGCTCCGCAAATCGACTGATTTCCTTTTGTGGGCGGAACAGAAAGCTCCGGGAGAATTCCGAGTTCCAGTTTTTCCCTCCTCCGACTCGGTCGCGAGCTTCATCAGCTCTCATCACTTAAAAGCCCCTGCAGGAAAAGAATTTCTTTGGATGAGCCAAAACCCGCAAAAGGCTCTCGCTCCGCTCCTTGAGCTGAACGGCTTTTTGGGGCTTAATCTTTATTTGGCGGAAAATGAATCCGTCGCCGTTTCCCAAGAAGAGACCAAACTTTTGGCGAAAGGAATTATTCCCTGCAACGCTTAAGGGAAAACGTCATTCCGGCGCAAGCCGGAATCCGACCGAGCGTAGGCGAGGAAGCGCCGCTTCCAAGTTTGTTGAAGAGCGGCCAGAA
>JAJZCM010000029.1:0-12747 GCA_021846045.1 bacterium
AGTGTTTGTTCCGCCGGTTTGGGGACGGAAATCTTTTAACCTGGGAGCCGGAATGGCTCGCTTAAGCGTCGCGGCGGCGTTCATCAAATGGAATATGCCGAAATGGCAAGGTGGGACTTTATCCTCCCAACAAAGCTACGATATAGCGGATTACCTGATTCATCAGCCGCGGCCCGATTTTTCCGGAAAAAATAAGGACTGGCCCAAAGGCGGAAAACCCGCCGACGCCAGATATTAGATTGTTATCGAAAAGGAGAACTCAATGGAAATTAAAAAAAGTAAGAAATGGGCGTTGGCGTTATTGATGGGAATGGCGCTGATGGCGGGCGCTTTGATTCATCGTGGTTATTCAGGGGGAACCTTTCAGGGAGCGGTGGCGACTAAGCCGATGTACAAGGCTATTTTTCAGTTGGATTCCGCCTCTCCAAAAACGATGAAAAAAACCCTCAATAACATCAAAAACGCCCTTCAAGACCCGCGCTTAAAGGACAAGGTTAAAATCGAGCTGATTGCCAATAGCATGGGATATAAGGTGTATCTCAAGGGTAACGGCTTTGAAAAACTTCTGCGTCAGCTCCAGTCTCAAGGGGTGATCTTGGCTCAATGCTCCAATACGCTTCGTGAGCTTAAAATCGACAAGAAGACCCTCTATCCGTTTATTTCCTTTGTTCCCTCTGCTGCCGGAGAATTGATCATTCGGGAAGGAAACGGCTGGGCTTACGTTCACCCATCTTAATTTCGCTATTGGAAAAAATTAAATGAAAAAAATAAGACCCTTCGTTTTGGCGCTCATCGGATTTTTGTCCGCAGGGACGGCCTTGGCTAAGTCTAAAAAATTAGAGTCCATCCCTTCCGGTCGCGATTCTGACGTAAGGGTCTTTTTTTCAAACGGGAAGAATATTTCAGGCCTTGAGGCTCTCAAGGAGATGCAAAAGGGAGTTGATTTCTCTCTCTGGATCGCGGGAAACCAATTCTTTGCGATGCCGGAGGTTTTGGGAAGGTTCCAAAAGGAACATCCAGAAATTAAATCTATAGGCCTCATCACTCTGCCTCCCGGAAAAATTGCGCGCGCGATTCTCGCTGGAGGCTGGACTTATAAAGGACGCGATTTCCTTCTGCGCCCCGATCTTTATACCACGGTAGACATTGCTCATTTAAAGAGCCTTAAAAAAGCGGGGCTGGTCAACCGGTATTTTACGTATCTCCACAATCAACTGGCTTTAATGGTGGCGAAGGGAAACCCCAAGCATATTCATGGAATTGCGGATCTTGGGCGGCCACGCTTGCGTATTTTTCTTCCTAATCCCGTAACCGAAGGGATTATGAGCGTTTATGGCGAAGAAACGCTTAAACAGCATCATCTATGGAAGAAACTCACCCAAGGAAAAATCTGCGCCGGCTGCTGGGGGGCGCCGAATGTTTATTTCACGCGCGTTCATCACCGGGAAATTCCCAAGGCCATCAATGCTGGACGGGCTGACGTGGGGCTTGTGTGGGCGACAGAGAACGTTCATGCCGTTAGAAAAGGCTACTCTGTTCAAGGCGTTTCTCTCCCGGTTCAAGATAGCCTTAAAAACAAGGTCAATTATATCGCCAGCGTTCTAAAAAATGGAGCGCATCGGAAAAACGCCGAAATCTACGCCTCCTATTTAAAGACGAAAAAAGCTCAAACGGCTTATGCTGATTACGGATTTGCCAAAGCTTCCGCTACTGATTTTATAATGCGCCCAATTCCCTAAAAGGCGCGTTCCGTCACGCGGATTTTACCTGTTCGTCGTCTAGGAGGAGCGGGTGAAATTGGTATGATGGAAGAAATTAGGTGAAAAAAGCTTTCCCATCACAAAAATCCTTGGATTTCTCCCGTGGAGAACTCTTTTTAAATCGAGATTTGAGCTGGATCGATTTTAACGAAAGAGTTCTCTCCGAGGCGGCGGATTCTTCAGTTCCGGCGCTTGAACGTCTTCGTTTTTCCGCCATCGTCAGTTCCAATTTAGATGAATTTTTTATGGTGCGGGTGGCGGAGATTGCGCGCTTGGCCCACAGATTTCCCGCCCGGAAGTTTCCCGACGGCTTGACCGCCGCCAATTTACTCGTCCAAATTCGAGAAAGGGTTTTGCGGCAAAAATCCCGCCAGGCGATTGTCGTCGATGAAATTTTTCAAGAGTTAAAGCGGCATGGAATCTTTATCTATAACCGTTTGGAAGCCCACCGTGCCTTGGACTCTGAGATTCGAAAGGGGCTTCCAAAGATCAGCGTTGTCGTTCGGAAATCACGGGATCCTTTTCCACATTTGAAAAGCGAGTGTTTGCACGTTTTCGTGCGTTTTCCGGGAGAATACGCCATATTGACGATTGAAGACCGGGAAAAAAGGCTGGTGCTCCTTTCGTCTCGAAAAAATTCCAGGCGTTTTGCCTTGGCTGAAAGATGGCTTTGCGTCAAGGCGTCGGAACTTTTTCCTGAAAAAAAAGTTTTGGAAACGTTCTCTTTCAAAATCATCAGGGAGGCCGATTTACGCTATCGCCTAGATGATGAAGAATCGTTGGAGTATCAGATTGAGGAAGCGGTTAAAAGGCGTTCCTCGGCCAAGATCGTGCGTCTGGAAATTGATGCCTCGGCCTACACCGAGGGTTCCTTGTTCTTGGGAACGGCCTTGGGGCTTGATCTGGCGGCTCTCTATCGTTTCGACTTGCCCCTGGATTTAAGAGCTTTAACTCAGATTTACCATGCGCCCGGTTTTGATGTCCTGCGCTATCCGACAATCGTGTCACCCATTCCCAAGCCTTTGAGGAAAAAACAAATATTTGAAGGCATCAAGTCCAACGATATCTTGCTCCATCATCCGTACGATTCTTTCGACATTGTCGTCAATTTCTTGAGGGCCGCCGCGCGCGACCCGAAGACGACTCATATTTCACAGACAGTTTACCGCGTGGGAGCGCGCTCCTCGCTGATGGAAGCCCTTCAGGAAGCGGCTAAAAACGGAAAGAAAGTGACGGCTTATGTCGAAGTCAAGGCTCGTTTTGATGAAATTAACAACGTTAAATGGGCGTCTGAACTTCGCCGTTCTGGAGTCAAGGTCGTGCGCCCTTTCGGACGGCTTAAAGTTCATAGTAAATTGACCGAGGTCATTCGCCAGGAAGAAAACAGGCCCGTTTCTTATTTGCATTTGGGGACCGGAAACTATCATGCGACAACCGCGCGTCAGTATACCGATCTCGGGATTTTTACGGCCGACCCCTTGTTGGCTGGGGAAGTTCGCTCCTATTTTAATTTGTTGTCTCGCCGTGGACCCGTGCCGCGTTTCAAGGAACTTTTGGTCGCGCCCCAGAATCTCCGCAATCAGATTTTGCGCCTGATACGCGCTGAAATGGAAATTCAAAAAAGCGGAGGGAATGGGCGCATTATTGCGAAAGTCAATTCCTTGGTTGATAGGGACATCGTGGAGGCTCTTTACCAAGCGTCTCAGGCGGGAGTGCATATTGATTTGATGGTTCGCGGAATTTGCTGCCTGAGGCCTGGGGTTCCGGGGCTGAGCGAACGGATTCGCGTCATCAGCGTCGTCGACCGATTTTTAGAGCACAGCCGCATTTACTATTTTCGATCCGGGGGGGAGGGAAAACTTTATCTTTCAAGCGCCGATTGGATGCCTAGAAACTTCTATACGCGGATGGAAATTGCGTTCCCTATCAAGGATGTCGCTTTAAAACGTTATGTTGTAAGCGTGATTTTAGCCAACGGCATTCAAGACAATGTAAAATCTTGGAATCTGCAAGCCGATGGGAATTGGATTAAAGTGAAAGCTCCCGCGTCTAGGAAAATGATTCGTTCTCAATCGGTTTTCACGGCCTTGGCCGCGCAAGACTATCGCGATACGGCTTTAGCTCATCGCCGGCCGAGAACGGTTTTAAATTATGAATAAGCGCACGATATTTATCGGGGACATTCACGGCTGTTTGACGGAGCTCAAGGACCTTTTAAAAAAATTGGAGGTTCGTCCCGAAGATGATTTGATCAGTCTGGGGGACTTGATTTGCAAGGGGCCCGATTCCAGAGGGGTTCTTGATTGGGCGATGAAGACGAAAAATCTGCGCTGCATCATTGGAAATCATGAACTGAGGTATTTGCTGTATTGGAAAGAGGGCCTGATTCCCGATCAAAAGCCTTATGATTTAAAAACGGTTCGTCAGTTGGGACGCCAATTCGGGCGATACATGAGGTTTCTGGATTCTTTGCCGGTCGCGATTTCGGGACGCGGATGGCGGGCGGTTCATGCGGGTTTTGACCCCCGGCATCCCTTTGAAGGCCAGTCGAAATGGGAGTTGACCAATATTCGCCGCTTGGCCGACACGAAAAAACCCTGGTATGAGTCCTACAAGGCCCGGGAGCTTATTATATTCGGCCATTGGGTGCGCCGGGAGGTCTTGCGGAGAAAAAACGCCATCTGCTTGGACACGGGCTGCGTTTACGGCGGAAAACTCAGCGCCTTTATTTGGCCGGAGGAAAAAATAGTCAGCGTGCGCGCCCAGCGAGTTTATCGGTACAAGGAATCATGGCTTTAACTCAAAAAATACTCGTGATTGAAGATGAAAAACCCTTGTCTAAAATTCTAAAATATAATTTCGAGAAAGAAGGCTATGAGGTTCTGTGCGCCTTTGACGGACAAGAAGGCTTTGAGCTCTTTCAAGAAACGCGCCCGGACCTCATCGTCCTGGATTTGATGATTCCCAAGATGAGCGGGATGGAGCTGCTTAAATCGGTTCGATCAAAATCAAAAACCCCTCTTCTCATTTTAACGGCAAAAAAAGATGAGGTAGACCGCGTCTTGGGCCTTGAAATGGGAGCGGATGACTATGTCACCAAGCCCTTCAGCGTTCGCGAGCTTTGCGCGAGAGTCAAATCCATTCTCCGGCGCTCTTCTTCTTCCGATAACTCGGCGCGGGCATCTCTTTTTAAACATCGAACGCTGGAACTCGATTTCGACCGTTATGAGTGTTCGATTGGGAAAGACCCCGTCTCTTTGACCAGCAAGGAGTGGGAGCTTTTGAAGCTTTTAGTGGATGCCCGCGGCCGCGCTTTATCCCGGACGGAGATTCTTAAAGAAGTTTGGGGCTATGAGCGGGGGCTTGATTTGGATACGCGGACCGTCGACCAGCATGTCGCGCGGCTGCGTGATAAATTGGGGCCGGAGTCTTCGTCGATTGTCACGGTCAAAAATGTCGGCTATCGCTTTCGGGTTTAGGAGTTGTTTCGCTCTTTGCGCGGTTTTTTTCGCCGCTTGCGTGTATCTCATCGTTGAAAGATATCGCTTGAGAAAGAATATTCGAAGAATTTCGGAAGCGGCGGAAACTGTCGCCTCAGGCCAGTTGGCTCCCATCCCCAAGACGTCTTCAGGAGAACTGGCGCGTTTGTCGTTGTCTCTTAATCTTCTTTCAGAAAGATTTCAGTATGATCTGGCGGAAATGAAGAGACTGGAAGAAATAAGAAAAGAATTTGTCGCCAACGTCAGCCACGAACTTCGGACCCCAATTTCGACCATCCGGGCCTTTGCGGAGACTCTTCTTGAGGGAGCTCTCCAGGATGAGGAGAGAGGCCTTGAATTTGTCAAGGAAATTTCTCTGAGCTCCGAGCGCATGGAAAAGTTGGTTGAAGACATTCTTCAGATATCGGCGCTCGAATCCGGAAAAATGCCCCCGCGTTTTGAAACAGCGTCCTTGATGAAAATCGCTTCCGAGGTTGTCGCGAGTTTGATTCCCTTTGCTCAGCAAAAGCAGGTTGTGCTCCGAATCGAACCTTTCAGGGATTTGCCCGAAGTCCACGCCGACCGGGAGCAGCTGCGAAGGGTTTTTATTAATCTGATTGAAAA
Source organism: bacterium (assembly GCA_021846045.1). Lineage (GTDB taxonomy): Bacteria > Elusimicrobiota > Elusimicrobia > UBA1565 > UBA9628 > JAKAQV01. Next base: position 5,864 of record JAJZCM010000029.1, read on the forward strand.
CGCGATTAAATATACCCCGGAAAGAGGTTGTGTCCGCGTTTTTGCCCTTTCGGATGAAGGAAGCGTTAGGGTGACAATTGAAGACAACGGAATCGGAATATCGCCGGAGGACTTGCCGCGTATTTTTGAACGCTTCTATCGGGCGGATAAGGCTCGTTCCCGTGAAATGGGAGGAACGGGCCTTGGCCTATCCATCGTCAAACGCATTGTAGAACTTCACGGCGGAAGCGTGGGAGTCGAAAGCGCCTTGGGAAAGGGAAGCAAATTCTTCTTTAAAATCCCCGCGCTTATTTCTTAGGAGCTAGGAAGTAGTAAAATAGTTCCATGCTCACAGCGATTCTTTCTCTCGTCGGCGTTCTTGTCGGGTTCTGGTTAGGACGTAAATTTTCGGGCGGCAAATCCTTGGCCGCTTTGTCCGCCCGCTTTGAGGAGTCAACCCGCGAGAGAGAAGAAATTCGCCGAGAACGGGATGAGGCCCTTCAAAGAGCGGAAGAACTCAATCGAAAAGTCGGAGGTCTTGAGTCTTTGCGCAATTCCTACCAAGAACAGATCAATTCCCAGCTTCGCGATTTGGATGCCATGCGAGAAAAAATTTCCAAGGAAATAGAATTGGCTGCCGGAAAGGCTTTGGAAAAGAATGCGCTTCAGTTTCAGGAGCGGGCGGAAAAAGGCGTGGGCCTTGTCTTAAATCCTCTCAAGGAAAAAATTCAAGATTTTGAAAAAAAATCCGAAGAAAGATACGTCAATCAGTCGAAAGACGTTCACGCCCTTAAAGAGGAGATCAAGCGGATTGTCGATTCCAGCGAGCGGATTTCCAAAGGGGCGGATGCCCTTTCCAAAGCCTTGCGAGGTGAACAAAAAACCCAAGGAGATTGGGGCGAAATGCAGGTGGAAACGCTTCTTGAAGCCTCGGGGCTTCGCAAAGGCGAAGAGTATACCGCCCAAGGAATAGGTCTTCATCTTAAAGACGAAGACGGCCGCCTTCAAAAGCCGGACTATCTCATCAATTTGCCTCAAGGCAAACACCTGATTTTGGATTCAAAGGTTTCTTTGAGCGCGTGGATGGACTACTGCCAAGCTGATTCAGAAGAGATGAGGCGGGAATTTCTGGGTAAAACGGTTGCCTCCGTTAGATCTCATATCGATGAATTGTCCTCGAAGCATTACCCCAAGGCCCAAGGGCTTAAAACCCCCGATTTTGTCTTGATGTTTGTTTCTCCCGAAGGCGCTTTGCTGGCGGCTTTGAAAGAATCTCCGAATCTGTTTGAATACGCATGGAATCAAAGCATCGTGATTGTGGGGCCGTCGACCGCTTTTGCCGCCTTAAAAACGGTAGCGCAACTTTGGAAAAGCGAACGACAGACTAAAAACGCGCTTGAGATATCCAAGGAAGCCGGGGCGCTCCATGATGGGTTTGTTTCGGTCCTAGAGGCTCTCAAGGATTTGGAGAGCGCTCTTGATAAGGCCCAAGAAAAGCGCGAGGAAGTTTTTAATCGTATGAAACAAGGGAAAGGAAACCTAATCAGGCGAATTGAAAATTTAAGGAAACTCGGCGCCAAGACGGCCAAGCAAATCTCGGGTGATATCCTGGATTTGGCAGACACTGAAGAGTCTTCGCTATTGACCGCTTCCCCGCCTCAAACCGATTCCTAATCGGGGATGCAATCTTAGGAAATATCTTTTCCTTCTTTTCGGCATTGAAGGATGCGCCAAATCGAATAGCTAAGAACCGGGAAAAGAATAAAAACTCCCATCACAAAAACAAGGGCGTTTCCAAAATCAAAGGAGGCGCGGGGTTTAAGCGCCGCTTCCAGGATTCCGCCAAGAATAAAAACAATTCCGCCTCCCAGAAGCGTCAAACTGCCCGTGAGCATTCCGATTGCTTTGATTTCCACTGCGCTAAATTTTCCGGTGGTCTTGAGGGCGGACCCGAACATTCCACCTAAAAGGGCGAGCATCAGCATGGTTCCCAAGCCGAACAATAGACCAGGCAAAAACCCGAACAGGGCCGACGGCATTTGTGGAGAAGCGACGGTGTAAATGAAAAGCGCGAAAGGCCCAACGCCGAAGCCCGCGATGAAGCCGTGAATCATCGCCCATCTGCGCGGAAATTGGTTCTGGGTGTTGATGTCCGTCGGACTTTCTCTATGATGGTGGGTGAGAATCGATCCTTCCGACTCTAAATGCTCGGAGTTCTCATGATGATGTCCCAAGAGATGGAGATGGATGTAGCTTCCGCGTTTTCGCATTTGAACTCCCGCCCAGACCATGACGCCCCCAACCACGATATTAACGACGGGGTTGACGCGGGAATTTGAAAGCCAAGAGGCTAAAAAAAGATAGGCAAGTTCCGATCCCAGCGCGCGCTGAAGCGCAAAGGCCAGGGAAAAATAAAGCCCCGCTTTAATTCCTTTTTTCCCTGATGCGCCTTGGATGGCGTAGCTGAAAGTTATAGGCCAGGTATGCTCATCCGGCAAAATCCCGTGGAGAAGCCCGTATCCAAAACACTGCAAGAGAAGAGAAATCACCCTCTTATTCTACAAACTCTCAAAAGCGTCCATTTGATTTGAATAGGCGCGGGAGCTTTGCTATTCTGGGAAAGGATATGAAATCCGTTATTGTCGGCGCGCTTTTACTGGCTTCCCCGGCGCTTTTTGCCGCGACTTCCGGTCAGCTGGCGGTTTCATCTGATGGAACCGGGTCCGGGACGATTACGAGTTCTCCTGCGGGCATAAGTTGCGGAAATGTCTGCTCCGCTAGTTATTCCGCCGGCGCCCAGGTGGCTTTGACGCCGAACCCGGCTCCAGGTTCGGCGTTTGCGAACTGGAATGGAGATTGCGCGGGGGCTGGAGTGTGCCTTATTTTGATTAGCAGCACAACCTCGCAATCGGCAGTCGCGACATTTAACAGCGAAAATTCCAATACCGTTTCGTTGACGGTGTCCATGTCGGGCTTGGGAAATGGGTCTGTGCGAAGTAATCCCAAGGGAATCGACTGCGGGAGTGATTGTTCGGCAAGTTTTTCCCCTCAAACCCAAGTTTCCTTGACCGCCATTCCGGACGCGGGCTCGGTCTTTGTTGGCTGGAGCGGAAGCGGTTGTTCCGGAACGGGCTCCTGCGCGGTCTCAAGCCAATCTCCAGAATCAATTACTGCGGCTTTTGATCGGGCCTCTTATACGTTGACGGTTTCCGTTTCGGGAAACGGAGAAGTCTCAAGCTCTCCTGCGGGCATCGATTGTAAGGCCGAAAATTCCGGCGCCTGCTCGGCTGATTTCGCGCCGGGAACGACAGTCAGCTTAACCGCGACGCCCATGGCGGGGTCCTCGTTTAGCGCTTGGGGGGAGGCTTGTTCCGGCGGAGGGCCCTGCTCGGTTCCGATGAATTCCGCGCAATCAGTTTCGGCTGCGTTTCAGCCGTAAAAGAGATAGGACCGCCATGCGGATGAAGACCCCGTTTGAAACCTGCTTGAGAATCAAGGAGCGCGGTCCGTCGGCGAGTTGAGAATCGATTTCGACTTCCCGGTTTATCGGCCCGGGGTGCAAAACGACGCAGTTGGAAGAGGCGTGTTTCCTAAGGCGTTCTTCGGTGAGCCCAAAATTCTTGAAATAATTCTGGGCAGTGAAATGGAGTTCCGATTCCAGCCTTTCTCGTTGAATGCGCAGGCACAGGACGGCGTCGGCATGGTTAAGAGCGCTCTCTAAATCATCGGAAGTTTCATCGGCAAGAGCGCTTAAGTCAGGAGATAAAAATTCTTCGGGTCCGCACAAAGCGACCTTCGCCCCCAATTTTTTAAGAGCGAAGATGTTTGAGCGGGCAACGCGACTGTGAAGAATATCTCCAACGATGACGACTTTAAGACCCGCGATTTTCCCCTTGGCTTCTTTGAGCGTGAAAAGATCGAGGAGGGCCTGGGTCGGGTGTTCGTTGGTTCCGTCTCCGGCGTTGATAAAGGAAGCGGAACTTCTCTTGGCCAATTCTTCGATGACTCCGTTCTCGCGGTTCCGGAGAACAAAAAAGCGGACGCCCATGGCTTCCAAGTTTTTAACGGTATCGAGAAGAGTTTCTCCCTTTTCAAGGCTTGAGGCTTGGGCTGAGAAAATAAGAGCGTGTCCTCCCATTCGAGTCAGCGCGACTTCAAAAGACATCCGTGTCCGTGTCGAGGGCTCAAGGAAAAGAAGCGCGGCCAATTCTCCCTTTAGCTTTGAAGCTGAGGCTGAAAAGTTTTTTTGAAATTGAGCTGCGCGCTTAAAGACGGCGTTAATTTCATCTTCTCCCAAATCCTTGAGGCCGACCAAATCCTTGCGTGTCCACCCTTTGGGGGAGCTTTTCTGAAGGCTCATTTTCCAGGCTTTTTGGCCGCGAAGTAAGATAGGGTCAGGGATAAAATACCGCCTAAAATGAGGGTGATGCCCCATCCAAAATCGACGTTGATTCCCAATGACTTCTGGTAGTCCGCGGGGGACATGAAAAGCCCCGTCCCAAAGAGAAGAAGGCCTAAACAGATGAACAACCAGCCAATCGGCTTTCGGATATCGAGTCCCATATTTTACCTGAAAACAAAGTTAAGGATGACGACTAAAATCAAGACGATCGTCCCCAAAACGGCGGGGCGTTGAAAAAAAGACTCTTCTTCCGTTCTGGGAGCGGCAGTCAGCGAATAGACCAGCCCGGACAACTCCGCTTCGGGTTTGGACTTGGTCAGAAGACTGATGAGAACGGTTGTCCCAAAACAGGCGCCGAAAGCGTAAATAGCGGTCCAAAAATTCTGCGCCATGAGGCTTGGATAGGCGGCTAAGTTCATGATCCAGCCGCCGCTAATACCCGGAAGAGAACCTTGGGGAAGGGTCAGCCCCTGATGAATGGTGGCGGCCAATGTCCCAATGACGAGCCCCCAGAAAGCGCCGTGGCCGGTCGCTTTTTTCCAGAACATTCCCAGAAGAAAAGTCGCAAACAAAGGAGCGTTGATGAAGGCGAAAACAAGCTGCAAGATGTCCATGATGTTGTTAAAGCGCGCGGCGATATAAGCCGTCAAAATTGAAAGTAATATTCCGCCGACCGTCGCCGCCCGCCCCATCCGGAGGTAATGCTTATCCGGCGCCCCGGGATGAATGTAATGTTCATAGAGATCATAAGTCCAGATGGTGTTAAACGCGGTCACATTTCCCGCCATTCCGGACATGAAGCTGGCCAAGAGCGCGGTCAGCCCCAATCCCAGAAGTCCTTCGGGATAATAGCGTTTGAAAAGAGCGGGGATGACCATATTGTAATCGAGTTCCGGGGTTCCATCAAGTTTCCGTACGACGCGACCGGTCGCCTCATCTCTCTTGATGGGGATAATCCCAGCGCTTTGAGAAACGGGGGCGCCGGGTTTTGGAGCAATGGAAGGGGTCAGCGCAATGGCGATAAGACCGGGGACGATGACGATAAAAGGAAAAAGCATTTTGGGAATGGCGGCAATGAGTGGAGTTTTGCGCGCGGAATTCATGGAATCGGCCGCCATTGCTCTTTGGATGACTAAAAAATCGGTACACCAATACCCGAAAGAGAGGACAAAGCCCAACCCCGCCGTGAGACTGAACCAGTCCACTCCCATGGGGTTTGTGCCGGCATGAGAGAGCCCCATCCAGGCATGGGCCATGGCCGGGTTGGGTAGATGGGCCTTGAGCGATTTCCAACCTCCCAGGTTTTTGAGTCCCAGCCAAACCAAGGGGATAAGACCGGCCAATATTAGAAAAAACTGGAGAACTTCGTTGTAGATCGCGCTGGTCAGCCCACCGAAGAAAACGTAGGCCAAGACGACGAGAGCGGAAAGAAACACGCTGACATGGAAAGCCCAGGAATGCGGCATATGCAAAATACCCATGGGTTCGTCGCAGATATGGAGGGCGATGAGGAGTTTCGCCATCGCGTAGAGAGAAATTCCGGATGAAAAAATCGTCATCACTCCGAAGCTGACGGCGTTAAAAACGTGGGTTTTCGAATCAAAGCGCAGTTTGAGATATTCTGGGACTGATCGCGCGCGCGAGCCGTAGTAAAACGGCATCATGAAGACTCCGACAAAAATCATGGCCGGGACCGCGCCGATCCAGTAAAAATGACTGGTAGCAAGCCCATACTTTGCTCCCGAGGCCGCCATGCCGATGACTTCCTGGGCTCCAAGATTGGCGGATAAAAACGCTAGCCCTGCCACCCACGCCGGAATAGATCTTCCAGCCATAAAAAAATCATTGCCGGTTCGGGTTGAGCGCTTAAGGATGTATCCAATTCCCAAAACGAAAGTGAAATAAACCGCTAAGACGATCCAATCAATTGGGGCTAGGTGCAAGAAAATTCCTCTGCGCGCTACCTGCGCTCAGGCTTATTATATAACTATAGGCGAATAAAATCGCGTCCGGGATTTTCAGACATTAAAAACAAAAGCAAGTAATCCCTTAGGTGTCGGGTCAAGAGAAAGTTGTTGCGGACGTGTTCTTTCCCATTTTCCCCTAGCTTTTGGGCCATTTCCGGATTCCGCAAAAGTTGACGCATCCAATACGAAGCTCCTTCAATGGAATGAACCAGTATCCCGGTGTGTTTGTGCACGATTTGTTGGGGAATGCCGCCGACCGCTCCGGCGATGACGGGTTTTGACTTCCACAGGGCCTCCGAAACGGTTAGGCCGAAGCCTTCCCGCAATGATTTTTGAAGAATAATGGCCGAGCCTCTTTGGATCGCGTTGATTTCAAGATTGCTGGTCGGCGGCAAGGACAAAATGATGATATTTTCATTGCCTTTGGCTTTTTCCATGACTTCACGGTAGACGATTGCGCCTTCCGGATCATCATCGGCCGATCCCCCAACCAAGAGAAGCCGGGCTCCAGGGCGAGGACCGAGGGCTTCAAACGC